>JAZLCB010000093.1:0-16252 GCA_045614005.1 Clostridia bacterium | reverse complement strand
ACCTGTTATTTTCAGCTTTCCGTCGGTAGATGTGCTTCCGTCGGGTGCGGTATATACAACTTCTTCTGTAAGAGGTACTCTGTAGTAGTTTTTGTCCGTAGCATATGCGCTGAAGTTTTCCGTTGCACCCGAAAGATAATTTTCGGTATAGGGATATATAAAGAGTTTTTCGGCTTTAGTGCTTTTGGGTGCGGTGTTTACAAGACCTATTACGGTAGCTACCTTTCTTTCGTAACCGTCAGACGGCTTATTTATTATATCAAAGCTATCCTTACCGGGGTATGCCGTGCCAATTGTGGTAGAACCACCGCCGTCCAGGTTTACAGCATCTACACAGCCGAGTTCCAACAGCCTTTTTGCAAGAGTCTGGATTCTCGCACCGTAGCTGTGCCCCAGATTTCTGCCGTCGAGTGTATAGAATATGAGTGTGCCGTCTTTCTTGATACCAAACGCGGTTCGCGGTGCGGCGGCTTCGTCATTTTTTGTTATTTCGGAGTCCTTTATGAGTCTTTCGCCCCATACGCCGAGTATGTGCTTTGCATCTTCCCAGCGTTTGTCGCCCTCGGCTTTTGTTACAATGCTGAGGTAGTCGCCCTCTTCTACCATTTTAACAGCTTCTACAAGTTCCTCGGGAGCATTCATATCTATGGAAAGAACTATTTTGCCGTCTTCTATAGCTACAGCACCCTCATCTTCCGAGATGCTCTCTACCACTGCAGTCATTTTGCTTCCTGGCCTAAGATCGCCTCTTGATTTTTTCAGTACAATATTTATTCCCTTTGTTTCGGCTTTGGTTGTATCGGCAAAGTCATCTGTAAACATGTAAAGCGCATAAGGCTGACGGAGCTTATTGAGTGCGCCGACTTCTATCTCGGAGTCCTCTGTCTGTATGGTTATATCAAGGTCAAGATGTGATATAAACGCTGTTCCGTCGTAGTTAAAGCCGATGGCATCCATGTCATTTGTATCCATTACTGTAACCATGCCGTTTATTACATGGTGGCTTAGGGGCACTCCCGTATTTAATGCAAAAAAGTCGGAGTTCATAAGCAGGGTAGGACTTTCGCCCGATTCCATAAGCTCCTTTGCTACAGTCGATACGGTTTTGTAGCCGTAAATATCTCCCGTTACAACAGTAGGAACAAGATTGTCGTTTGGGGTGTACTCCACAAAGTATTCAGACTGATTGCCCACTCCCGACTGGTCACCGTAGAAAACATTGGTCTCCAGCACAGCACCCTTGCCTATGTCTATGCGGGCGTGCTTTATGGTTTCCGTACCGAGTACGGAAGCATTTGCTGTTATGCCAAAAAGCATATATAAAGTGCAAACACTTGCACTTAGGATTCTTTTAAATCGCATACGATTCACCTCTGTACAGATTATAGCAGAAAAAATCGCTGTATTACATAAAAATTAATAAACTTTAATCTAAAATTCATATTTTCGTTAAAAAAGTAGGCGAAAAGGTGTGCAAAAACGAATTACAATGAACTTACAGCAGGAGACACGCAGGACAGACTGCTGACACTTCGGACAGACGAAAGGAGAAAAAATGGAAAACGAAAAAGTAACAAGCGTTGCAGAGGAAACTGCAACACAGGCAGAAACAGTGGAGAACGCCACTCCCGATTCTTCAAGCGAAGTTATCGCTTCAGACGGCGGAATGCATGCAGACAACAAAGAAGATATAGGTGCACAAGATTCCAAGCCCGACAAAGCGACTTCAGCGGAAGAAACATTGGACAAATCCGCCATGAAAGCAGAATTTGAAAAGCTTATCAAGGGGGATTACAAGGAGTTTTATGAGGAAAGAGTAAAGGAAAATCTAAACCGAAGATTCAGGGAAAATGCCAAAATTAAAAGGCAAAACGATGAAAACCGCGAAATAGTGGAAATGCTCTATGACCGCTACAATCTTGATATTGGAGATGTACGCGCATTAAAGCAGGCGTTAGATGGAGACGATGCTTATCTTGCAGCCGAGGCTGACAAGCGGGGAATAAGTATCGAAAATTACAAGTACATAAAAAAGCTTGAAAACGACAACAGACGCTTTGCAAAAATGCAGATGCAGCAAAATGCAAGAGAAAGGGCAAACGAAACCGTTGAAAAATGGTACACCGAGAGCATGAAGCTAAAGGAAAGCTACCCTGATTTTGATATTTTTTCCGAGGCAAAGAATCCGTCTTTTGTTTCGCTTATACAAAGCGGTATAGATGTGCGTACAGCCTACGAGGCGGTGCATCATAACGATATTGTTCGCGCCGCGCAGGAAAACGCTGCCCGCGAAGCGGAAATAAAGGTGGCGCAGTCGATAAGACAAAAAGCCTCACGACCTGCTGAAAACGGTCTTTCCTCCCGAAGCTCCGCAATTTTTGCAAACGGCGTGTCCTCACTTACCCGTGAGGAAAGAGAGGATATAGCCAGAAGAGCCGCAAGAGGAGAGAGAATCTCCTTCTAGCATAATATCAAAGGAGGAAAATAAATGGCAGAAACAAATATGAATCCCAATACAACCACAGGTCTTTCTGCAGAGATGAAGACCTATTACAGCGATTATCTTATAGATAACGCAACACCCAATCTCGTGCACGATCAGTTTGGCCAGAAGCACCCAATTCCTGCAAACGGCGGAAAAACAATCAACTTCAGAAAGTTTGTTCCCTTCAGTAAGGCGAGCACACCGCTTTCCGAAGGTGTAACACCCGACGGCGGAAGCCTCTCTGTTACAAATGTAACTTCCGAGGTGAGCCAGTACGGCTACTATGTAACATTATCCGATATGCTCATGCTTACCGCTGTGGATAACACACTTGTAGAAACAACAAAGCTTCTCGGTTCTCAGGCAGGCAGTACACTCGATACCGTTACCAGGGAAGTACTCAATTCAGGTACAAATGTAATGTATGCCGGTGAAAAATATGCAAGAGCATATCTTGACGAAACATGCAAGCTTACAGTAGAAGATATCTATAAGGCGGCAAGAATGTTAAAGTCGCAGAACGCACCCAAGATTGATGGCGGTTATGTTGCCATAATCCATCCCGATGTGGCATATGACCTTATGCGTGATCCTGAATGGATAGATGTAAACAAGTATTCGGGTGCCGAAAATATATACGCAGGTGAAATCGGTAAGATTGCAGGTGTAAGATTTGTAGAAAGCACCGAAGCAAAAACTTTTACAGCAGGAGAGCTTTTGCCCGGAATAAAGCAGGCTACTGTTGTAGGTGGCTGTGAAAGTGAGGGTGAAAAAGCAAATATCGGAGAAATAGGAGAATTCATGTTCGGTGTTGCTGAAGAGTTTGGCGAGAATATTATTGCAAATCTCATAGGTGAACAAATTTTAATAACTTACCCTCAATACGATAAGGATGATGCATATACTGTTGTTGGTCTTGTAACCGGTGTAAAAGAGAATACAGTTTATATTAATGTTGTGGCAGGTGACAGCGACATAATAGGAGATGACTGCGTAATAACAGCAGGCAACGCAGGCAAGGGTGGCAGAACTGTTTATTCCACACTTGTACTCGGTGCAAATGCCTATGGTGTTACCGAAGTAACAGGCGGCGGTCTCCAGCATATAGTAAAACAGCTTGGCTCCGGCGGAACAGGCGACCCCTTGAACCAGAGAGCAACTGCAGGCTGGAAGGGGACAAAGGTTGCAGAATTACTCGTAGATAACTACCTTGTAAGAATAGAGAGTGCTTCCACATTTGAAGGTAGCAACAACTAATATACGGGGCGGTATATCCGCCCCATAATAAGAAAGGATGATAGCATGTCTGAAAAAGCAGCAAATCTTGAAAAAACAACAAGCAAACCCAAGAAAGCTCCAAAAAAGCCCGTAGATATAAAGGCACAGTACAACGAGCTTGTAACTGTAAAGTTATTTAAGGATAACGGAAGATACAAAGATGATGTCTTCGTAGCCGTAAACGGTGTCGGTATGCTCGTGCCGAGGGGAGTAGAAGTCAAGATTCCCAAAAAGTATGCCGAGGCACTTAGAAACAGCGAGAAGCAGGCGAGCTTTGCCGTAGAATATCAGGCAAAGCTCCAGAATAACTCTTCTGCAGAGCTGTAATTAAAAAAAGCAGGTGACAGCTACGGCAGAAAACTGGGACAATATAAGAGAGGAGTATCTTTCTTCGTCCGTCAGCTACAGGGAGCTTAGTGCAAAGCACGGTGTTTCCTACGGAGCGCTTTCAAAGGTGGCTGCCATGCAGGGTTGGCACAAGGCGAAAAAAGAAGGCTTGTCAAAACAGATGCCGAGGCAAGACAGAATTCTTGCCATAACAGACGCACTTTTAGATAAAATAGAAAAGTCTATATCCGAGCTTGACAGATGTATCGTAAAAAATAAGGAGCGTACCAAAACAGTTGAGTACGATTACGATACCAAGAAACCTCTTACCGAAACGGTAGAGGAAAAGGAAGATATAAAAATTATAGACGGAATGATAGACAAAATGGGATTAAAACAGCTTGTGTCAACCCTAAAAGATATAAAGGATATTCATCTTGGCATAACAGACACCAAAACAGAAGATGAAGAGGACGGCGGAATAATAGTATTAAGCGAGGTAACAGAGGGCTTTGAGGATGAAGAAGAGTAAGAAAACCATATGGACTCCGCAGGAAAAACAGGCAGTTTTTCAGTCGCGCGGGGAATATGAGGCTCTTTACGGCGGTGCGGCAGGCGGAGGCAAATCCGATGCACTTCTTACAGAGGCACTCCGTCAGGTTCATATACCGCATTACAGGGCGCTTATACTTCGAAAAACCTATCCTCAGCTATCGGAGCTTATAGACCGAAGCCGAAACCTGTACAAGGCGGCATATCCCAAGGCAAGTTACAACGACAGCAAGCATTTCTGGAATTTTCCGTCGGGTGCTAAAATATATTTCGGCGCAATGCAACATACCAAAGACAGAATAAACTATCAGGGCAAAAGATATGACTTTATAGCCTTTGATGAGCTTACCCATTTTACATGGGAGGAGTATTCCTACATGTTCTCCCGAAACAGACCCTCGGGCGAGGGTACAAGGTGCTACATAAGAGCTACCACAAACCCGGGAGGTATAGGGCACAGCTGGGTAAAGGAAAGATTTATCACCTGTGCCCCGCCTCTTACTCCCGTAAAGACTACTATGCAGATTACAGACCCCGACGGCAAGGTTATAGATATGGAGCGAAAGCGGATTTTTGTTCCCTCCACGGTGTTTGACAATGCGGAACTTTTAAAAAACGATCCCAACTATCTTGCCAATCTTTCGCTCCTCCCCGAAAAGGAAAAAAGAGCCCTTCTCTACGGCGATTGGGACAGCTTTGCAGGACAGGTGTTTTCCGAGTGGAAAAATGACCCTGCACATTATGCGGACAGGCGGTTTTCGCATGTTATAAAACCGTTCGAAATACCAAAGAGCTGGAAGATATACCGCGGTTTTGACTTTGGATATTCCAGACCGTTTGCGGTAGAGTGGATTGCCATAGACCACGACGGCAGGGCATATGTCATAGCAGAGCTCTACGGCTGTACGGGAGTGCCAAACGAGGGTGTAAAGTACACCCCTCAGGAAATAGCCTGTGCCATAAAAAAACTCGAAAGTGAGCATCCCAATTTAAAGGGCAGGCAGATTCGAGGTATAGCAGACCCTGCAATAGCCAAAGCAGAGCTTGGCGACAGCATAGCAGATATGTTTTCAAGAGAGGGTGTTTTCTTTAACTACGGAGACAACGCCCGCCTTCCGGGCAAGATGCAATTTCATTACAGATTAAAGTTTGATTCGGAGGGCATACCCATGATGTATGTATTTGAAAATTGTGTCAATTTTATAAGGACAGTTCCTGCCCTTGTGTACGACAGCGTAAATGTGGAGGATATCGACTCCTCGGGCGAGGACCACATATACGATTGTGTACGCTATGTGCTTATGGAAAACTTTATAAATCCTGCATCGCACGCCGATAATAAGCTCAGCTTTAACGACCCGCTCAACATGTCCGACACACTTCAAAAATATAATAAATACAGTTTTTACGGAATATAAAAAACTCCCTTGTGATATTGCATCGCAAGGGAGTTAAATTTTTAAAAAAATCTTAAAAAGTTGTTACATAACTGATTGACATAGAGTGCTTAGTATGATACAATATGTAAGTCGAAAAATAATAGAAATTGGTGATTAAGTTTGAAGTATCGCAAGTACATAAAATATGTGATTAGTTTTTGTGTTGCTTTTAGCATTATGCTATCTGCAACTTTTATAAAGTCCGACGAAGTTTCGGCTTCCATATTTGACGATGTAAATATCAATTCATGGTACAACGAGGCTGTAAGCACCCTTTATGATGCAGATATTCTGCCCAAGGGGAGCAACATGTTCTATCCCGATATTGACGCACAGAGAAAAGATATGATTTTGTATCTGTACAATCTCGACCGTGCTTGTTATAAACCCGGTGAAGTTCTTAGCGATGAGTCCCTTCCGTTTACCGATATATCGGAAGCAGATGACATATATTATGTGTCAGCAAAGTGGGCGTATGAAAACGGTATAGTTACAGGTCATCCCGACGGAAGACTCGAACCCTACGGTACCTGCTCCAGAGAAGCTCTCTGTACCATGGCTATGCGCTATCTTACATACAGAGCCATAAGCCCCAGGGCAGTAGGCGATACCAATCCTTTCAGAGATTCCATGTCTGTAGGTAGTTATGCACGCTCATTTGTTACGGCCTCCAGACTTGCAGGATTTGTAAATGGTGACGACAACGGCAATTTCCGTCCGCAGGATGCTATCAGCAGAGCAGAGCTTGCACAGATTATATTCAAGATGTACATGTCCGCACTTGACCCTGTTGAAGACGGCGCAGAAGTTGTCAAAACAACTGCCGGTGTGTACGACAGCCTTTATGAGGGATATCCTGCATATATAAAGGCAAATTATCATACAGCATATGTAGCAGAGAGAGCACCTGTTGATTTGTCATATTTTGACGATGCGGTTTTTGTTGGTGACTCCGTATCTATGTCGCTTCAGTTTTATTGTGCTTCTACCAGAGCACTTGGCAATGCCACATTTCTTTGTGCAGGAAGCTTAAGCCCGCTTAACGCACACTGGCCCATTTCCAGAGCAGATTCCAAGCACCCTGTATATAAGGGCGAAAAGCTTACCGTAGAAGATGCAGTAGCTAAAACAGGCGCAAAGAAGGTATATATGCTTCTTGGTATAAACAGCCTTTCCTTTGGTGTTGACGGCTGTGTAAACGATATGGTTTTGCTTATAGAAAAGATACAGGCAAAATCCCCCGAAGCAGAGATAATAATTCAGTCGGTTACTCCCATGACTTCCGACAGCCCCATAAAGGGCTCTAAACTCAACAATACAGTTATAGCTCAGTTTAACGAAAGAATGCTTGCACTCTGTCAGGAGAGAGGCTGGTACTATGTTGATATAGCACAGGCTGTATATGACGAAAACAAAGACCTTAAGCGTTCGTACTGCAGTGACCCTGCAGCTATGGGTATACACTTCAATTACGAAGCCGATAAGGCGTGGATAAACTACCTTATAACACATGCCCCCGAGATATAAGATATGCAAAATTCGGGATATTGAGAAAGGGAATAAAATATGAAAAAGCTTATACTTCTTCTTGTGGCAATCATGGTATTTACTTTTGCAGGTTGCACAGAGGATAAACCCAAGGAAAAGGAAATAGAAAACATCACCCGTGAAAAGGAAGCACAGCCCAAAAAAGAAGCTTCCGAAGCAGAAAAAGAACCCTCTGAAGAAAAAGAAGATTCCCGGGAAGAGGAAAAAGAAGAAGAGAAGAAAGAAGAACCTGTTGTAGAAACCAAAACACTTGCACAGATTCAGGCAGAAATCAAAACAGCCGTATCCGCTTCGGGTGCTATGGACCTTGATGCAGGAGCGATATCCTCGCTGTACGGAATAGAATCGGGCGACATGGTTCAGGCTGTAGGCTTTGTTGTTATGGAGGGTACATTCCCCCATGAGGCTATAATGGTAGAGGCAAAAAATGCCGAAGCCGCTGCAAGAGTTGAGAACCTCTTAAAGGTAAAGCATACAAGTTTTGTAGAGCAGTCCAAAGGTTATGACGCTGAAAATTACGCACTCGCACAGAAGTGCAATGTTGTAAGAAACGGCAACTACATTTCGATGTTCCTTACACCCGACTACGAAACTATGCAGGCAGTTTTCAAAAAGTACATTAAATAATAACTAAATTATTTGCCGGACAGTTCTGCTGTCCGGTAAATTGCGGTTTGAATACTAAACTTTGATTATAGATTTAGCTTGTTATCGGAGATTTTGAATATGGTTTTTTCGAGTCTTATATTTTTATTTATATTTTTGCCTGTTGTGGTAACAATCAATTATTTGTTACCGTCAAAGTGGCGAAACACTTTTTTACTTATAGCAAATCTCATATTTTATGCATGGGGAGAGCCTGTATATGTTCTTCTTATGATAGCTTCTATCTTTGTTAACTATATCTGCGCATATATAATGGACAAAACCGTATCAAGAAGAAAAAGAAAACTACTTCTTGTTATAAACATTATTTTAAATTTAGGAGCTTTGGGCTTCTTTAAGTACACATCGCTTGTTCTCGACACTCTGCGAGTTATACCTGCGCTGAGCAATCTACCCGTGGCAAAGATTGTACTTCCCATAGGTATATCGTTCTATACATTCCAGGCGATGTCGTATGTAATAGATGTTTACAGACGCTCTTGCCGAAGCACCAAGAGCTTTATAGACTTTGCCGCGTATATATCACTCTTCCCACAGCTTATAGCAGGTCCTATTGTCCGCTACAGCGATGTTGAAAGAAGCGTACGCGAAAGACATGTTACCCCCGTAATGTTTTCAAACGGAATCAAGCTTTTTATCATAGGCCTTTGCAAAAAAGTACTTCTTGCAAATCAGTTTGGCAAAATATGGGATATGGTGTTTGCCGATACAGCCACCTTTGGTACATGGGGCGCATGGATAGGTGCATTTGCCTATACCTTGCAGATATATTTTGACTTTGCAGGCTACTCCGATATGGCACGAGGCCTTGGCAAGATGCTTGGCTTTGACTTCTGTATCAACTTCAGCTATCCGTATATTTCCAGAAGTATAACCGAATTCTGGAGAAGATGGCATATATCTCTTAGCTCATGGTTCAGAGATTATGTGTATATACCACTTGGCGGAAACAGAGTTTCGGCATTAAGGCACGCGTTTAACATACTCATAGTGTGGGCGCTTACAGGTCTTTGGCATGGCGCAGGCTGGAACTTCGTGGCGTGGGGCGTTTACTACGGAATTCTGCTTCTTATGGAAAAATTCGTATGGGGCAAAGCACTTAGTAAAATCCCCAAGATTTTAAGACACATATACACCTTGGTTATAGTAATTGTAGGTTGGATATTCTTTGCCTCGCCGAGTTTTTCGCAGGCATTTACATATCTTGGATATATGTTTACTCCGCATGGCGGAAGTGTTCAGTCCCTTGCACCATGGCTTCTTACCTTTGTTGTGGGTATAGTAAGCTGTACACCGCTTTTTGCCGCGGCGTGGGGCTGGCTCAAGATTAAGCGCAAAGATTCTTTACTCAGTGCAGTTTTGTGCACAATAGGCTTTATACTTTGTGTAGCAAGCTTAATTACAGAAACCTATAATCCGTTTTTGTATTTCCGTTTTTAGTATTGGGAGATAAAACATGAAAAAGGTAAAAAAATATCTTCTTATCGCTTTGTTCATGGGTGCTACGGTAATCATGGGACTTCTCACATTTATCGGCCCGAACAAATCGTATTCAGAAAATGAAAAGAGAATATTAGCGGAGTTCCCCAAATTTTCGTGGAGCACCATTGCTTCGGGCGAATTTCAGGACGGACTCGAAAAGTATATTGCAGACCACCTGCCCGGTCGAGATTTCTTTGTAGGTACAAATGCGTATTCGGACAAACTCATGGGCAAAAATGCACTGGGGGATATATACAGTGCAGACGGCGGTTATCTTATAAACGCTCCCAAGGAAGATTCCGACGAAGTGTTTAAAAAGAATATGCAGAATTTAAAAGCTTTTACGGATAAGACAGGCATTGATTCAACACTTGTTCTTATTCCTACTGCAGGCTATATTATGGAGGACAGACTCCCTCGGAATCACAAGCCGTATAGAGATGATGAGCTGTTTAAAACGGCAAGTACCATCACAGATAACATCAGCTTTTTTGATGTAAGGAGCACACTCTATAGCAGCTACAAAGAGGGAAGCGGAGTGTATTACCGCACAGACCACCACCTCACATCGGAGGGAAGCTACGCTCTGTACAAGGACTTTTGCGATTATCTGGGAATGAGCTATCCCTCAAAAGAAGAGTACAGTATAGAAAAGATTGAAGGCTTCTACGGTACTACATATTCGGGAAGCGGATATTTCCTTACAGAGAGCGATACCCTCGAAATATGGGATGCAGGCATAAAGGCAAAGGTTACCTTTGAAGATAACAAAACTTCGGACACCATGTTCTTTAAAGAACATCTTGAAAACATGGATATGTATCCTGTGTATCTCGATGGCAACCATAGTTATGTAAGGATAGAAAATCCCTCTGCAAAATGGGGCAACATCCTTATAGTAAGAGATTCGTATGCACAGAATCTTGCACCTTTTCTGTCATATAATTACAAAAACATCCATATGCTCGATATGAGATATTACAGAGGCTCAATGGCAGAGTTTCTTAAAGACAAGGACATAGACCTGATACTGTATGTCTATGGTCTGGACACACTTATTACAGATTCAAGTACATCGTGGCTTCTTATATAAAATAATATTAAAATAGGAGTGGTAAGTATGAAATACGAAATCAATATTGCAGGTGTAAAGAGAGAGCTTACTCTTTTTAAGGTAGCAGACAATCTTAATATTGCGGCATTTATAATGCTTGGCGATGTGGAGATAACAGTACACAGCGCGGCTGAACTCCTCAAGAAAGCTCCTGAGTTTGATGTACTTCTTACAGCAGAGTGTAAGAGCATACCGCTTGTATACGAAATGGCAAAGCAATCGGGCAAGCCCTATGTAGTAGCACGAAAAGGCTTAAAAGTGTATATGGAAAATGTAATAACTGCAGAGGTAAACAGTATTACCACCGCACATCCGCAGGTTCTCCATGTAGATGAAGTTGCCAAAAATGAGCTTTGCGGAAAGAGAGTACTTATTGCAGACGATGTTATAAGCACAGGCGAATCTCTTAAGTGCATGGAGATTCTGTGCGAAAAGGCAGGCGGAAAAATAGTTGGTAAGGTAGCAGTGCTCGCTGAGGGTGATGCAGCTGACAGAGATGATATAATATATCTTGAACCGCTTCCGCTGTTTGACAAAGACGGAAATAAGTTATAATAAAAAAGGCAGACACTAAATGAATTGCACCATTTTGTGCAGTTCATAAAAAAGTGTCTGCTTTTTTGTTTTATTTTTTCTTGGCAAATATGTCTTTTATCATGTGCATAAGACCTTTCTTACCGCACACATCTTTCTTCAAGCCTTTAAAATCATAACCGTTTGTATTGGCGTTTTTGACGATTTCGGCTACAACCATCTTATATAGCTTTTGGAACTCAGACATGGTTTCCTTTTTGTAACGGCCGGCTGCATAGTCAAATGCATACTGCAATCCTGATTCGCCGTCGAGTATCTGAATATCCAACACGGCTTGGGATGCAGCCTTGTTCTGACGAATCTGCATTTGTTTTACAGGCAGTCCGCCGAAGTCACCAATATCGCGCAAATTGCTTTGGTAAAGAATACAGGTGTCATCATCAATTACGGCAGGAGCATTTATCTGGTTGTAGGGATAACAGCTGTATTTGATTCCGTTTTGTACCTGCTCATGAACTTCGGAAAAAACATCACGCAAAGTTGTTTCATTCTTTAAGTGAAGTGCAACAGGCAAATCTCTAAAGAGCAGACCTATACTTGAAGAAGCACCGAGGTCATCTCGTCCGTTATATATCCAGGACACTCGCACATCATTTGATTTTGTGCTGATTGCTATTGCAAGCAGTGTCACCGCAATGTAGAATTCATTTCGGCTCACCATGTATTTCTTTTCAAGAAGCGAAAGCTCTGAGGGTAGTACTTCAGCATCGCAGGTGAGCTCTCCAAGTTTGTTTTCGTGCGTTTCGGCATCGATTTTCGGGTATACTGTCCATGCTGTGTTTCCGTACTTTTCTTCAAAGTATCTGCGACTTTCGTTATAGAAATCGGTCAGCTGTATCTGTTCTCGCTTTTGCAAAGCAAGATAGCAGTAGTCCTTTTCGAGCGGTACACCCATATAGGCGTTAACTACGCTGTTTATAAATACCCTGAACGAAGTGCCGTCAAAGATAATATGATGCACATCAAAGAATAAATAGTAAGCCTCTTCCGTTTCAAACAATCTGCAACGATAAAGCTGAGAATTTACGACTTTGAACGGTTGTACAAGAGTGTCTTTAATTTTTTCAAATTCTTCGGCACTGATTTTTTCGGGTGTTATTGTTATCGGCATCTGAGAATCATAATACTGTATGAGTTCTTTTTTATCGTTAAATTGAATAATCGTGCGAAGCGCCGGATGATTTTTTATTGCTATTTCAATGGACTTTGCCATTCTGTCAATATCTACTCCGTCCTTTTCAAGGCGAAGCAGGTTAAAAAGATTGTACATGGTAGAATCAGGCGTATAGAGCTGATAATCGAACATATATGATTGTTCTGCTGTCAGCTTGTGCCTTTCAAGCTTTGCTGTTTCGTTTTGTGCATCGTCCGAAGCCGGATCGTGATTTTCAATCTGCTCAATATAAAGCTGTTCAATTTTGTATGGAGTACGACCACGGAAAATACAGCTTGCGTCAAGTCCGGGCAAACCACTCTCAATCAGCACTTCCATAGAAGAAAGTGAGTCTCCGCCCATTTCGTAAAAATCATCGTCAATACCGATGCGCTCCATATTTAAAACCTTCTGCATTGCGTTACAGAGGGCAATTTCGATTTCGGTTGTTGGCTTTTTGTATGTTCTTTCAATATCCTGAATTTCGGGTTTGGGTAGCGCACTGCGGTCCATCTTGCCGTTTGACTTAACAGGGATAGAATCAATCTTGGTAAAGTATGAGGGTATCATATAATAGGGCAAGCTTTTTTGCAGTTCGGCACGCACGCTGTCAGGATCTACAGTGATATCATCCGTATAGTAAGCACAGATAAAGCTCTGCTTGTCGCTCACAAAACCTCGTACCGCACACCAGTCAATATTTAGAACTGAGCGAAGGGTAGCTTCGATTTCTGCAGGCTCAATTCGATTTCCGTTAATCTTTATCATGTCGCTTTTTCTGCCACATATCGCAACATTTCCGTCGGGCAAAATTTGTGCGAGGTCTGCTGTATAAAAATATCCGTCTTTGAATGATTTTGCTGTTTCTTCGGGCAGATTGATGTAGCCTCTTACATAAGGATTTTCAAAAATAAATTCACCTATTTCGCCATCGGGAACATCGTTTCCGTCGTCATCAACAATACGGTATTTCATATCAAACTGAGGTTTTCCGACAGGGCAGAGGTCATAGGGTTTGTCAATGATAAACATACATGTAACAACACCACTCTCACTCTGTGCATACATATTGATATTTTTTACACCTTTTAAGTGAAAATTATTGGCAGGTTCACTGCCAATAGCCATTTTTTTAAGGAAAGGTCCGGTCTTGCCGGCAAACTTTCTTGCATAGGTGGGTGTAAGGAAAAACAGGGTAATCCGCTTTAAAAGTAAATATTTTATAAGAGCAACGGGGTTTTTGACAGTAGAGAAAGAAAGGATATGTGATGCACCGCAACCTCTGTACAGGCTGTAAGACAAAACCATTAATGAAGCCACAAAGTTAAGCGGTGCTGCAAGTGCAAATCTCTCTCCGGGAGAAAACATTTCTTCGCCCTGATAATTAGCAGACTGTACAAGTCTTTCCAGATTGCCGTATTCGTGCAGTACGCCTTTTGGGTTTCCTGTTGTTCCTGATGTGTAAACTGCATAAGCAGCATCATGGGGGTCGGTTTCTTCATAGCCATCCAGGGGTTCGCATAAGCCGATTTCTTCCCATACTTCGCTTGTAATGGCTAATTTACAGTTGCAATCATTATATATGTAGGCTATTCGCTCGGGAGCGAGAGTATCTTCTTCTGCCAGTACTAACGCCGCACCTGCGCGCCATACACCAATCGTAGCAATAATAGGCTGTACACCGCGAGGCAATTTAATCAGAACAAAATCCTCCTTGCCGATGTTTCGCGCTTTTAAATATGCATATACACGACCGCTGAGTATGCGGAGCTGTTCAAAGCTTACCCCTTTTGGAAGAGTTTCATCATACAAAGGAACATGATGCTTTGTTTTCGGATCATTCATCAGCTCCCATATTCTTTCCATGTATCGTTTCACTATATTAACCCCCTATAAAATCAGGTATTGCATTTAATCTTTTTCCATGGTGATTTTGACAATGCTGTTACCAAGCTGGGTATTAAGTTCATCCTGCATTTGACTTTGAAGATCTATTACCTTTTCAACTTTTGTGCCGTTTTCAAATGAAAGGCTTATGTCTACTCTTGTTACATCTCCGCTTTTACGCGAATCTATGGAATGAACCTGTGTGTAACTGTCATAATGGCGAGTCAATAATTTAAGTATTTTAAGCTGTTGGTCTTCGGGAAGAGTTCTGTCTGTTAATTCGTTTAATGATATTTTGATGCGTTTAACACATCCAACTATTAAATACACAGCAACAAAAACACTGACAACAGGAGAAATATAGGCTCCGACGGAAGTTCTGCGAAGCAGCCACATAGCAAAAATCGAAATCCATGCAACACCGTCAAACAGCATGTCACCAAGTGCCGCGGCATAGTTTGTTTTAGCTAGTGCATTTGGGTTTTGCTTGTAAATTTTACGCTGTTTGCTGAAAAATGCAAAATCCCATATTATATCATAGAATTTTAGTCCCACTGCAGCAATAAGGAGTTCACTTGGCTTGCCGGGATAAAAGAATGAATATACCGAAAGACATAGTGTTAAACACATACCAAAAAGCACTATTGCATCACCAACCAGTGAGGAAATAGCTTCAATTTTGCCAACACCGTAATTGTATTCATATCGCAAATCTTTGGTGAGCTTATTGGAAAGGAGAAGCACCATTGCATTACGAATAATATAGCTCAGAGAATCCATTAAATCTACATAAAGGAGTACTGTGCCCGAAAAAAGAGCAGGTAGTAAGTTTGCAATAAAGAAAGGTGCTTCTGCCAGAATCTGAACAGAAGATAAGTTTCTTTGCTCTTTATAACCGTTGTTATCACTCATCGTTACCCCTCCTATACATTAATAATTTCTGAAACAGCGAGCAGAGCAATTCCCAATACTAAGAATAGCAGACTCAGATACTGTTTTCTTGTTAATCGTTCTTTTAAGAATATACGCGCCAGGATAATTGTTACAAGACAATACGATGATGTAATAGGTGCTGTGAGTATAGGACTTATTCCTACAGCTATGGTAAATGCCATCGTTCCCAATGTCTCGCAAGTTGCCGCGCCTAAGCGTGTAAACTCTGTTTTCTTAAAAGGATTGTACGCATGCTTTTTAAAAGCGAGCATATATATCCACACCAAAAGACCAACCAACGCAAATGATGTGCACTCAAAGAAAAAGAAATCTATATCGGGAATGCAAACTTCCGCCTCGCCCGATACGGTAATGCTCGTTGCTACCATTGAAACCGCATCTGCAAGATTGTAGGCTATAGGGAAAAGCAGAGCCAATGCACCTAAGCGGTGTTTCTTTTTGTCTTTTTCAAGGTTGATTTCGTGTCTGGATAATTTGTGTTCCTGAATTCCAAGGAGTATTACACCTATTGTAATTGCAACCGTACCTATTATATCCACAATGCCGATGCTTTCGGTAACATGGCTTCGTCCTGTAAAAAAGAAGAACAGGTACAAGATAATTGCCGATATTGCTCCGTCAATATTTTCAAGCGGAGACACCACCGACGCATCAAGGTACTTTGCACCCAAAAGGCCAAAGAATAGCGCAATGACATAAAATAAGTTTAAAGGAATAAGATACAGGTTGTCTTTAAGCGTTATGATAGAATCGGACAGGGTAGTAGAGCAGAT
>JAZLCB010000092.1:0-2970 GCA_045614005.1 Clostridia bacterium | reverse complement strand
AAACTGATATTTCAAAAATAATAGGCAATAAAATTGCTTTTTACTCAAAATCTTTATAAAACGCATCTGCCCGCTTTACTTTGTAAAAAAACGAGGTTATAAAACACCGGGATTTACATTCAAAAAAAAACACATAATTTTATGGGTAAATATAATCCTAATAAAGAAAAAACTGACATCATTTTAAAAAAACGATGTCAGCATGTTGATTAATATTATTTGTGTAAATATCGGAACGCTACAGCCACATATGCTGCCACGCCCTCCCAAAGTACAGCCTCGTCCACATCGAATGCGGGATTGTGGTTTGCCTCGCATATGCCCTTGTCGGGGTTGTTGGTACAAAGGAAGAAGTACACTCCCGGAATTCTTGAGGCATAGTTTGCAAAGTCGTCCGAGCCCATGAGAGCCGAGGAAATCTTTGTCTTTACCATATCTTGTCCGAGAGTATCTATACACGCCTGCGCTACGATACGGCTTAAGTTTTCGTCATTCATTACGGTGCGAGAGCCTCTTTTTACCTCAACATCGGCTCTTGCACGAAATGCTGTTGCAATGCCCTCGGAAATCTCCTTTAATCTATTTCCCAAGAATTCGCGGATATCCTCATTTTGGCATCTTATGCTTCCTTTGAGCTCTGCAGTATCGGGAATGGTGTTGTGGTCGAGCCCTGCATGTATGCTTCCAAAGCTCAGTACCGATGCTGTGCCTGCAGGTACTTCACGCGATTGAAGCTCCTCGGTAGCATTTACTATTCTTGCGGCAATAAGTATTGGGTCTACGCCCTTTTCGGGAAAGGCGGTGTGAGTACCCTTGCCGTGGATTGTAACGGTAAACTTATTCTTGCCTGCACTTACGGGGCCGGGAAGAACTACAACAGTACCCGTCGCATGGTCATCGCCTGCGAGGTTGCCTACATGAATGGCACAAATTGCATCTACTCCGTCCAAAACATTTTCGGAAAGCATATTGAGTGCGCCTGTGCCTGTTTCCTCGCCTGTCTGGAATATGAGTCTTACTCTACCTGAAAATTTATCTTTGTTTTCATTTATAATCTTAGATGCAACAAGAAGAATTGCGGTATGTGCATCGTGTCCGCAGCCGTGCATCTGACCGGGGATTTGAGATGAATACTCCAAACCTGTATTTTCGTCTATATGCAGAGCATCCATATCGGCACGGAAGGCTATTGTTTTGCCCTCGGCGTTTCCGCAGATGTCGGCTATTATGCCATCGTCGGACTTGCACATGGTATATGCTATGCCATACTCGGTAAGCTTGGCACATACTATTTCTTTTGTTTTGGGAAGAGCTCCGCCTATTTCGGGAACTTTGTGAAGTTCGCGTCTTAATGCTATAAGCTCATTTTGTAGTTTTTTGCTCTCATTTTTTATAAAATCAAACATGGTTTTTCTCCTTAGTTTAATTCCAATTACGGCACGATGTGGGCATCGTCCCCTACATTCAGATTGAATGTACATTTTTGCAGGGGGTTGGCGTCCCCGACAACCCGTTACAATTTTAATAATTTATCTCTCTGTCCTCTCCCGCACCAAAACGGAAAAGGTATATTTTTCTTTCGTTTTTCTTAATAAGAACGGCATCCCACAAATCCTGCTCGGGTGTTCCGAGCTCTCTGCCTCTTGGGAGTGCGCTTGCAATAACAGAGTGGCTGATACCGCCAAGACTAAAACTCTCGTCGATACCGTATGCACCGCCAAAATAGCAAAGTATATCTGTACCGCCTTTTACCGCATGTTGCAGTATGGCAAGTACGGGTTCTGTGGAGTTGCCCTTATATACATAGGGGTCTTTGCCTGTTTCAAAACGCGATAGGGGTATTCTGTGCGAAAAGAGAACCACCTTTTTGCCCTCGGTGTCCTTCAAGGCAGTATTTTTGAGCCACTTTACCTCGTCGGCACTAAAGCCTGTGTACTTCTGATAGAATTCCAGCTCTTCGTCGTGCTGACTGAAATACGAATTAAGGAATATAAGACGAGTGTTGTACTCACCAAGTTCAACATAATAATACGGCTTGTCACATGGTCTGTGTACACCGCTGTACTCATCAATAAACGATGTAGCAGAGCACCACGCCTCATCGGTGATAATGGCGTGTATCATCTGACCTAAGTATCTTTCGTCACGCCAACCGTCGCAATTGCCGGGAGTTACAAAGAGCTTTTTGCTCTTAACCGAATTACGGCACGAAGTAAATTCACTCTCGAGCACATCCATTGTAGGCCTCTTGGGATTGTTGCCACCTACAAAATTACCCAGATGGCACACAAAATCAAAATTGAGTTTGTCGTCCAAGGCGCGTATATTGGCATAGGTTGCCTCGCTCTCGTCCGAAGCGAATGTGTCCGAAAGCATGGCAAATAAGAGGTCGCCGTCTTCTCTTACAGAAGCTATGTCGGATATGGTTTTGTCTATTTCGGTTTTGAAGAAATCCATTTTGCTTTCCTCCTTTGGCGACAGGAACAAGTTCCTGCTTCGCAGTTTTATTCGCCTTCGGCGAGTGGTATTGCCTTAGGCAGTTTTATTTGCCTTCAGCAAGTGATATTGTGCTTCGCACAGTTTTAAAGGCGAATGAAATACCACTACTAAAACCGCAAGTTTTAATATCACTTTTGATTTATCAAAAATATCACTCTGTACAGAGTACAGAATATCACTTGTTTTTATCGAAAGTAAGAGCCTCCCCTACAACAAATTCACATGGATGGATATGTAAGGTTTTCTGACAACCCGTTATGATTTTAATAATTTATCACTCTGTCTTCGCCTGCGCCAAAACGGAAGAAATAGAGTTTTCGGTTGTCTGTATCTATCTTAACCGCATCCCACGCGTCCTCGGTTTCGCTACCGAGTTCTCTGTGGGGATAATATCCGCCCTCAGGCATATCCCATAGTGTAGGCACATATGCCGTCTCGGATGCTACAAGCACCACATTGATGCCGTCTGCG
>JAZLCB010000091.1:0-2840 GCA_045614005.1 Clostridia bacterium | reverse complement strand
TGGGAGACGGAAATCACTCTCTTGCAACTGCAAAAGAGTACTACAGAATGGTAAAAGAAAATGCCATAGCTGGTGATGCTTCTCTTGCAAGATATGCTTTGTGTGAGATAGTAAATCTCCACGATGATTCTCTTGAATTCGAAGCAATACACAGAGTTCTTTTTGAACTTGACGGTCAGGACTTTATGAACGCACTTAAGGAATTTGCTACAGAGGGCAAAACCGACGGTCAGAGCTTTGTGCTCGTTCATGACGGAGTAAAGACTTCCTACAGCGTTAAGAATCCTACTTCCAATATAACAATAGGTTCTGTACAGATTTTCCTTGATGACTATCTTGATTCCAAGAAGGGTAAGATAGACTATATCCATGGCGAAGATGTTGTGTTGGATCTTTCAAAGGGCGATAACTACGGTATAATATTCGACTCAATGGAAAAGGCAGATTTATTCAAAACCGTAGCGGTAGACGGCGCACTTCCCCGTAAGACATTTTCCATGGGCGAAGCTTGCGACAAGCGTTTCTACATAGAAGCAAGAATGATAAGATAACTACAAAATATGGTATCCATTTCTTGACAACAGGACAGTATATAGGATATAATTAAATGTAAAAGTTTTTTAGGAGGACAAAGATATGTCAGGACATTCCAAGTGGAATAACATAAAACATAAAAAAGAAAAATCCGATGCTCAGAAGGCAAAAATCTTTACCAAAATGGGTAGAGAAATAGCTGTTGCCGCAAAGGCAGGCGGAGCTGATCCCGAAGTAAACGGCAGACTTAAGGATGCTATAGCAAAGGCTCGTTCTTTCAATATGCCCAACGATAACATTCAGCGTGTTATCAAAAAGGCTGCAGGCGACCTTAATACAGATAATTACGAAGATATCACATACGAAGGCTACGGCATAGGCGGTGTAGCTGTAATTGTAGAAGCTCTTACAGACAACAGAAACCGTACCGCAGGCGACTTAAGACACTATTTTGATAAATTCGGCGGTAACCTCGGAACAAATGGCTCTGTAAGCTGGATGTTTGATACCAAGGGTATGATTATAGTAGCCAAGAGTGCCGATGTTGATGAAGATGAATTAATGATGGATGCACTCGATTGCGGTGCAGACGACTTCAATGGTGAAGGTGAATATTACGAAATAGCAACTTCTCCCGAAGCGTTCCGCGAAGTAAGAGATGCTCTTGAAGGAAAAGGCTATAAGTTTGAGTCTGCAAGTATCGAAAAGATACCTCAGAACACAATAAAGCTTACCGATGAACACGATATAACACTTATGGAAAAACTCATCGAAAGTCTTGAAGACAACGATGATGTACAGGAAATATACCATAACTGGGAAGAGTAATTTTAGTTATCATTCTTTATATTAAGGAGGATTGCTGTGGAAAAGCTACTTATAACAGGCGGTAAACCTTTAAAGGGTACTGTAGCCATAAGCGGAGCTAAAAATGCTGTTGTAGCCATAATACCTGCAGCACTTTTGGTAAAAGGTGTCTGCCGTATAGAAAATGTTCCCGATATAAGCGATGTTGATATTATCGTAAAGATGATTTCTTCTTTGGGAGCAAAGGTAGAAAGGGAAGGTTCCAACACACTTATAATAGATTCAAGTGACCTTAAAACATATGTGGCAGACCCTGTTCTTGCCGCAAAGATGAGAGCATCATACTATCTTATGGGTGCTCTTATAGGCAGATTCGGCAATGCCCATGTACCCCCTCCGGGTGGTTGTAATTTCGGAAGTCGTCCCATAGACCAGCATATCAAGGCATTTAAGCACTTAAACTGTCTTGTTGCTGAGGATGATGTTTTTGTTAAGGTGGATGCTTCTTCTTTGAAGGGCGGAAATATATATTTTGACATGGTTTCTGTTGGTGCTACCATAAATGCAATTCTTGCAGCGGTAATGGCACCGGGAAAAACCGTACTCGAAAACGCCGCAAGAGAACCCCATGTGGTTGACCTTGCCAATTTCCTTAACTCAATGGGCGCACAGATAAGAGGTGCAGGAACAAATGTTATAAAGATAACAGGCGTTTCCGAACTCAGGGGCGGAACATACTCCATAATCCCCGACCAGATAGAAGCAGGCACATATATGTTTGCTGCAGCTGCAACAAGAGGCGATGTCATTGTAAAAAATGTCATTCCCAAGCATCTTGACGCTATAACTGCCAAGTTTTCTGAAATGGGCTTTGGTGTAGAAGAGGGCGATGAATATGTAAGAATATATTCTAAAGGTCCTATTAGCTCAATAAATATCAAGACAATGCCATATCCCGGATTTCCTACCGATCTTCAGCCACAGGCTGTTGCCATGCTTGCAACCGTAAACGGTAAGAGTGTAGTGACCGAGGGTGTATGGGAAACACGATTCCAGTATGTGGAAGAGCTTGTTAAGTTTAATGCCAAAGTAACAATAGACGGTGAAAAGGCAAAGATAGATGGTGGAGCACCTTTTGAAAGCGCAAAGGTTACTGCTACCGATTTACGAGCAGGTGCGAGTATGGTTATAGCGGCACTTGCATGTAACGGCACAAGCGAAGTCAGCGAATTGAGACATATAGACAGAGGCTATGAGCATATGGTAGAAAAGCTCGTTAGTCTTGGTGCGGATATACAGAGAGTCGATGATTAAGTTTTGTACACTATACAGCAGTAGCAGCGGAAACTGTGCTTTTATTTCAGACGGCGAGACAAATATCCTCATAGATGCAGGAGTGAGTGCTTCCAGAATTACATCTGCATTGCAGGAAATTGATGTTAATCCGAGTGATATAGATGCTGTTCTTATAACACATGAGCACAGCGACCATACTTGCG
>JAZLCB010000090.1:0-1689 GCA_045614005.1 Clostridia bacterium | reverse complement strand
CCCTTGAAGGTGTCGTCTGCGTCATCATATTCGCCATAGTAGTCGGACTCAGCGATTGTTAAAATCTGATAAGGCTGATATACCCTATCGCTGGCTTCGGTATCTTTGTAGAGAGCCTCTGCCACTGCATCTGCATCGAGGTCGTCTGCAAGCTTATCTATAATCTGCTGTGCATCATCCTCGGATGAGAATACAAATTCTGTTTCGGTAACTTCGTATATGCTCTTAACGCTTATACGAACACCGTACACACCCTTGGGGCCTGTGGGTGCTACGGTAAAGGAAACCTTACCTTTTGCATCAAGCTTGCCGTGATATACACAGCAGAGAGCTTCGTCCAAGATTTCGGCGTCTGTAACTGTGTAGCTTCCGTCGTTATCAAGATCTTCAACGGAGCCTGTAGGTTCAAAAACCTGTACTACTACATTTTTTCCTGCGAACGCTTCGCCACAGTTTACGGTTAAGGTAGCATTGTCTTTGGTTACTACTGCGTCCAGTGTAACCGCCGCCGAAACCGACATGCTGCAGAAAAGTGCTAAAGTAACAATCAGTATTATAGTTTTATTTAATAATTTTCCTAATTTAAGGTTTCTCATTTATTCTTTCTCCATTCGTCGTACTGTTTCTGGATTTCGGCAATGAGCTTATCACAGCCTGCTTCCTTTAACTTCTTAACGGCTTTGGGGAATACAACATCGGGATCTGCCGCACCTGTAAGAAGTGATGGGAAGAATTCCTGATATACGTTGTTAACAGCTGTTATCTCATTTTGAACATTAGTAGGATCGAATACAAAGCCCATTGCAGGGGACTTGATTGCGCTAGCATCAAATTCCTGATACTTTTCGTATATATCTGCAGGTGTACCTTCGATCATACGGAAGATGTACTTGTTACCCTGGGGAGAACCATAGGTTTCGAAGCCTGTATCTGCCTTTGTTTCGCAACCTTCAGGAAGCTTGTAGAAATCGTCGCCTACTGCTACCCAGTGCTTACCTTCTATACCGAGGGAAGCCATGTTTCTTAATGTGGGGTCTGTGTTAAGAAGGTTGATAAATGCCATTGCCTTTTCGGGGTACTGACAGTTAGCACCAACGGAGAAGCCCATACCGATAACATTCTTTGTACCCATCTTAGGCTTAATAAGGTGAGCAACATCCATTGTGTAAGGCATAAGGTGTGCTGCGTTGTGCTGGTCTATAAGATAAGGAAGCTCCTGTTCAATAGACATGAACTCTCTACCGGAGATATCGCTGTTGTTATTAACAGTAGCTATATCCTTACGCATAAAGCCCTTCTTGTACCATTTGTGCATAAGCTTGTAGTATTCGAGAGCCTTATCTGTTGTAAACTGGTTTACTATCTTCTTGGGGTCGCCTTCGAGGTCGATAGCACCTATGCTCTGACCCATGATTGTATCATACTGGAGAAGGTCATGACCGGAAAGTGAGCTTAAGAACTTGAAGGGATAGATTTCGGGTTCTTTTGCATGGATTATATCGAGGATGGGTTCAAAGTCTGCAAGAGTCTTGCATGCCTGAATCTGTTCCTGAAGGCCATACTTTTCTGCCATATCCTTGTTGTAACGAACAACGTGCTCTACAGCATAGTCCTTGTACATAGGAATGTAATAGAGTCTGCCATCGATTCTTGCAGCTTCGAGAGCGTAATCGGGAGTAATCTTCTTTA
>JAZLCB010000089.1:0-3176 GCA_045614005.1 Clostridia bacterium | reverse complement strand
CTTCTTTGATTGTTTTGTTGTTCAGGATCTTGTCTTTGTCAACCACACCTACAGCAAAACCAGCCAGATCATATTCATCTTCGGGATAGAAACCGGGCATTTCCGCAGTTTCGCCACCTATAAGAGCTGCACCGGACTGCACACAACCGTCTGCAATACCCTTAACTATATCTGCAATTCTTTCGGGAACATTCTTACCGCAAGCGATATAATCGAGGAAGAAAAGAGGCTTAGCTCCGCAACAGATAATATCGTTTACACACATAGCCACACAGTCTATACCAACTGTATCGTGCTTGTCCATTATAAAAGCGAGCTTAAGCTTTGTTCCTACGCCGTCTGTACCGCTTACAAGAACGGGCTTTGTAATACCTGTCATATCAAGTTCAAAAAGACCACCGAAACCGCCTATGTCGGACATAGAGCCTTTTGTCATTGTTGTAGCAATGTGCTTTTTCATAAGTTCTACGGCGCGATATCCTGCTGTAATATCAACACCTGCTGCCTTGTAACTATCACTATAACTTTTCACTTTATTCTACCTCTTTCTCTGAAAGTTTTTTGTTGTATTTTCTCTCTGCCCTTGGAGGGGGAACTTCTGTGGGATAATTGTTTGTAAAACAAGCATCACAATATCCGCATTTATCGGGTACATCTATAAGCTTGCAAAGATTGTCTACACTAAGGAAGCCTAAGGAATCTACACCTATTATCTTTTCCATCTCGGCATGAGTATAATTGCATGCTATAAGAACATCTCTTGATGCAATGTCTGTACCGTAGTAGCAAGGATTAAGAAATTCAGGTGCGGAGGAACGAAGGTGAACTTCCTTTGCTCCTGCCTCGCGGAGGAGTTTTACGATTATGGCACTTGTTGTACCTCTTACTATAGAGTCATCTACAAGAACTACTCTCTTATCCTTTACGGTGTCGGCAATTACATTGAGCTTTATCTTAACTTTATCTTCGCGGACATCCTGACCGGGAACGATAAATGTTCTGCCTATATATTTATTCTTAACAAATCCTATGCCGTAAGGTATGCCCGACTCTCTGGCATAACCCATTGCAGCATCAAGACCCGAATCGGGAACGCCGATTACTACATCTGCCTCTACAGGATGTTCCTTAGCAAGGTATTTACCTGCATTTAACTTTGCCTTGTGAACGCTCTTGCCCTCTATGACAGAGTCGGGACGAGCAAAGTAGATATATTCAAATATGCAAAGTGCCTTGTCGCACTTGTTGCAATGTGTTTTTATAGATTCTATGCCTTCGTTTCTGAAAACAACGATTTCACCGGCATCAATTTCTCTTGTGAGTGTAGCACTTACGGAATCGAGTGCACAGCTCTCCGATGCTACTACATAAGAACCGTCTTTTGTCTGACCGAAGCAAAGGGGTCTGAAACCATGCTTATCTCTTGCAGCAATGATTTTTGTGGGCGACATCATAACTATAGAATATGCACCCTCGATTTTTTCCATTGCCTTTTCGAGTGCTTTCTCGAGCGAAGGTTCTGTAAGGCGATGCTTTATAACCTCGTAAGCTATAACCTCTATATCGCTGTTTGTGTGGAATATAGCACCACCGAGTTCGAGCTCTCTGCGGAGTTCATCGTAGTTTATGATGCTTCCGTTAAATGCAAGTGCTGTATGACCCTTTACATGGTTTACAACCATAGGCTGAGCATTAGCTCTGCCCTTTGTATCCGATGTGCCGTAACGCACATGACCAAGTGCCATATTTCCCATGCCGAGCTTATCCATAACTCTATGGGTAAAAACATCGTTTACTATACCCTCATCTCTGTGATATTTGAAAACGCCATCGTCATTTACAACTATACCGCAGCTCTCCTGACCTCTGTGCTGAAGTGCAAAAAGGCCGTAATATGTGCTTGCTGCAACGTGGCTTTTTTGTGGACTTAAAATAGCGAAAACTCCACATTCTTCGTGAATTTTTGTCATAAACATCGCCGTTCCTTTCATAATGTGACATTTTTTCTATTAAACTATATACTAAATTAAAATACAAATAAGCGGAAATTAAGTTCCGCTTATTGGATTATTTTATGCGTTATAGAGCGCTTCTATCTTTTTGTTTTTTTCCAGAACAGTCTCGGAAGCCTTCTGTCTGTCAGCTTTGAGCTTGTCTGAAAGTGCGCTGTCGGAAAGAGCTATAATCTGTGCTGCAAGGATTGCCGCGTTCTTAGCTCCGTCTATTGCAACTGTAGCTACAGGGATACCTGATGGCATCTGTACTGTAGAAAGGAGTGCATCGAGTCCGTCAAGCTTCTTGGCACTTACGGGTATGCCTATAACAGGCAATACGGTATTTGCCGCAACTGCACCTGCAAGATGCGCCGCCATACCTGCCGCCGCTATGATAACACCAAAGCCGTTTGCCTCGGCAGAGGAAACAAATTCTTTGGTTTCTGCCGGAGTACGATGTGCAGAATACACATGTACCTCAAAAGGTATTCCAAACTCTTTAAGTGTGTCTATTGCTTTTTCAACTATGGGAAGATCGCTGTCGCTACCCATTATAACTGCTACTTTTTTCAAAGAAAGCACCTCCGTAATATATGTGAAATTATTTAATCAACTTTATTAATTGTTCTTGGGGTTTACAATATCTCTCCAGTCAAGGTCGCCTCTTTCAAGACCTAATATGAGCACTTCGGCAGTTGCTACATTGGTAGCTACCGGAATATTGTGTATATCGCAGAGACGAAGTACATTTAGCACATCCGGCTCATAAGTTTCTGCAGTAAGGGGATCTCTGAAAAGAAGTACAAGATCTATCTCGTTGTATGCTATTCTTGCAGCTATCTGCTGATCGCCACCCTGGGAACCGGAAAGGAATTTATGAACCTCAAGGCCTGTGGCATCGGTTATGAACGCACCGGTAGTTCCTGTGGCAACCAGATGATGTTTTGAAAAAATGCCCTTGTACGCAATGCAGAATTGTACCATAAGTTCTTTTTTCTTGTCGTGAGCAATAAGTGCAATATTCATTGTTATTTCCGTCCCTTCATAAAGTATTTATATGTTATTCCCGATTTAAAAAACTGCTCTATATCACAAGCAGGAACTTTTTTATCCAAAAGTCTGTTTGCGATGTTTGAAAAAGCTTCCATTAAAGCAGGAAATTCATTTGTTATACCAAATGTT
>JAZLCB010000088.1:0-8909 GCA_045614005.1 Clostridia bacterium | reverse complement strand
AGGTTTTGTCACCGCTTTTCCACGATATTTTGTATTGCTTGTCAGCATCAATATATGTGTAGGTCACATTGTTGGAAGTTATAAGCTCATATGCAGTTTGCATACTTATCGCTTTGCTTGAGGTTACTTTGCCGTTTTTGGTTTCAAAGTATCTCATATAAAAGGGGATACCGAGTATCAGTTTATTGGCAGGCACTTCCTTTAAAGTTATTTGCACTGATTCATCCACCCAATCCAGACTTGCAACCGAGCCTGCTGTTTTGCTGGAAGCGTAGTATTCATCATATGCCATAAGCATTACATAGTCGGTGTTTTGCGACAGGGCATCTCTGTTATAGCACATAGACCAGTTGGCACTTGTAGGCTCTTTTCGTGTTATGTCTACGGACACTATAAGTCCCATCTCGTGGAGCATTACGCTGAGCTCTCTTGCATGTGCCGTTACGAGGTAACGGTTTTTTTCGTATATATTTTCAAAATCTATGTTTATACCGTCAATAAGGTATCTGCATGCATACTCTGTAATGTATGATATTGCTTTTTGTCTTGCGTCGCTGTTATTTAAAAAGCTGTCGGAAGTTTTCGTGGTAAAGTCTGTTTTGTATATAGGCCACACCTCGTATCCGTTCTCTTTTGCATAAGTCATGTATTTACGGGTAAGCGAGTTATAGAACTTCACATTGCCGTAGAGATTCTTACTTTCTACGCCAAGACTCTCTGCCGAAATCTGAAACGAAGAGGGAGATACCACATTCACACCCTGCGGTGCATAATCGGGCACAGAGGAATATACTTCCCAAGTGAGATTTACTTTTTGCGCTTTTTGCAGAGTAAGAGTGTAGTCATATACATATAGTCTGTCGTCAATTTGTATCATATCTACCTTGTGTGTGGCATTATAGGTTCTGTTTCGTGTTCCGTTTGTATTGGTTGTCACATATGTTATCTCGCCGTTAAATACAGCAGTTGCCAGATATCCATCCACGGTTATTGAGGATAGCGAAGTATTGTACGGCAATTTTTCCACTTGTGTGGACAGTGATTTTATTTTCTCCTGCGAATCAATCTGCATCTGTGTTTCGCTCTTTGCACGACCTACGGAAACCGAGAGATTCTTTTTTGTATCTTTAAGATGATTTTGTATATATTCATCGGCGAGGCTTTCTGCCTCTTTTTTGTTTATATTTTCCATAGAGGTAAGAAGCCTTTGAAGCATGACTGCACATTCGGCTCTTGTGGCGTTCTTTTTCGGTCTGAAGGTATTGTCGGAAAAGCCGGTTATTATGCCCGAACCTACGGCTATTTTAAGCTCTGATGTGTAACGATAGGATGAAGCAATGTCCTTAAAATTCACCTTGCTACTTGCAGAATCGGGAAGGGTTCTTGCTATAATGAGCATTATTTCTTCTCTGGTGATGTTCTTTTGCGCTTGAAAAGTACCGTTACCCACACCGTTTATAAGACCTGCGTTGTAAGCAGCACCTATTTCTTTAAAAAACATGTGGTCGGGTCTTATGTCTGTAAATTCCTGAGTGTTATTTTCGCCAAGTGCAAGCGTTCTTGCAATTAGTGCCGTAAATTCGCCTCGTGTAATCATGCTGTCGGGATTTACATTGTTGTTGCTGCCTCGGAGTATATCCGCATACATAAGCGAGGACATTTCATTCTCTGCCCAATGTGAATCTATATCTTTGGGCGAATAAATGCCCTCGGCAGAAACTGACGGATAACTCCATAACGATAGAATTATGCCAAGGCTTGCAAAAACAGAAACTATGTTTCGTACTTTCATATTTTTGTGTTTCCTTTCGCAAATTCGGGTAGCAATTTAATTATACAGTAGTTACAGGTGAAACGATAGTATAAATATTTTCATTTGACACCACAATTTGACAAATTTCTCATATGAGATATGTTATAATAAATACAGGTGATGAAATGAAAAAAATAATTCTTCTTTTTCTCCTTATTCCGGCTCTGTGCGGTTGTGCGGTGCAAAGTGTTACTCTGCCTGCACAGCCACGATACAGCCCGGGGGAGGAAATGCATATAGTGTATCCACAGTTGGAATACGGATATAGTTCGCTTGTAAAAACGCCCGAAGGCAAAATTATACTCATAGGCTGTGGCTCAAAAAAGGATTTTCCCAAGTTGTACGAGCTTTTAAGAAGCAGAGATGTTATTTCTATAGATGTTCTCATAATAGCATCGGACAACGAGGAAAATCTTGGTGGATTGCAGAACCTTTTGTCAAATTTTGAGGTGAGTGAGGTTTATGTAAGTGACGGAATCAAAAATTTGGATAATATCCGGAATCTCTGTCTTGCTAATTCGGCAAAAGGCACAGAATTTTATATGGTAGCAGAGGGCACAAGGATATATGAGGAAGATTACATAAGTCTTGATGTATTGTCATCGCGAATGTGCGATGCTCCAAACGGCAGAAAAAGTGCAATGAGTATCTATCTCGTATATAAGGATAACGCCGTGTTTTTTGAAGGTGATGGCGATTTTGTTGCCGAAAGAGATATAATATCTACTATGGGCGAGAACATTCGTGCAGACATAATTTGTGTTCCTCATAGTGCAACTGCCTACCTTCCGAGCGAAGAATTATTGGACAAGGTGAAACCCAAATATGCTGTTTTGCCTGTATATAACGGCAATTACCCCATGATGCATCTTGAAAAATTACTTCGTGAAAAGGGGATAGAAGCGGTAAGAACAGATACCGAGGGTGATGTAATCTTTTTAATGGATGGAGTAAATATTAAGTATCACATACAAAAAGAAACGGTGCAGTAGCACCGTTTCTTTTTGTATGAATTATTAAATTTTACACATCGTAGAATCCGAGGATAAGTATACCTGCAAAAGCAAGTATCAAAGCTAAATAGTGCTTCCATGAGAGCTTTTCCTTAAGGAATATACTGCTCCATACAAGTGATACTGCGCAGTAAGCGGATATAATTACATATCCGGGAACATATTCTGCTACAATTACCTTCATGTAGAATACCTGACCCACGGTTTCGCATATACCGCCTGCAAGCTTGGAAAGCTCGAATTTGCCGTCTGCTTTAGAAAACTTTTCTTTCTTGAATATAAATACATATATCGAGAATACCACAGCCACTAAGAACCATGTAAGCTCGTAAGCAACATTTAATACATCGCCCGCTCTTGTATCTGCAGCATCTTCGGAAAGACCGGAAGCGATAAGACCTGTTACATAATTGTCTGCAATGAGTGTATCTACAAATGTTCCGCAGGAATCAAGTATGCAATAGAGTACGGGCAGAAGAATTGCAAGGAAGCTCTTGGCATACTTCCTGTTTGCTTTAAGCTGTCTTTTCATTCTGAGCTCGGGGTCTTCGGTATTGTCTATTATTCCCAAAGCCACGATACCTACCACGATTGCCGCAATACCCAAGATGATGGGCGTATTTAAAAACACGGCATTTGAATCGGAATCGGGGTTGAATGTTACACCAAAGAAGAGCATACACATTATTGCTGTTACCGCACCCGAACCATTGCAGATTGGTGAAGATATTGAGAGCTCAATGTATCTTAATCCAATATAACCCACAACCATCGAAACTATATAAAATATTGATGCAGGGAGGTATGTAATAATATCCGAAAATGCAAACGGAACACCGCGAACTGCGATTTCGTAGAGAGCGTGTATACCCATTACAAGACCTACCGCAATACCTACTTTATAGTGACTTAATTTGTCATCCTGCTTAGAACCTATCTTACTGAAAATATCAGAGCCACTCCAACAGAGCATGGCTATAATTGCTATAATCCACATATATTTTGTCTCCTTTGTAAGTCGTATTATAAATTAATAAATCCGTCTTCGTAAAGCTTTTGGAGAGACATCATAATACCGAGTTTGGCATTGTACCATGTAAGACCGCCCTGGAGGAATATTGTGTATGGTTCTCTTATAGGACCGTCTGCAGACAGTTCAATAGACGAACCCTGTATAAATGCACCTGCCGCCATAACGACATCGCTGTCGTATCCGGGCATGGCATATGGTTCGGGGGTAACATAGCTGTCTACGGGAGCTGCCGCCTGTATACCTTTTGCAAAGGATATCATGGCTTCTCTGCTTCCCAAGGTTACAGCCTGTATTATATCGTGTCTGGATTCTGTGGAGTTTGGCACTACGCCAAAACCAAGACTTTCATACACGTTCGCCGCAAAGATAGCACCCTTTAGAGCGCCTGCCACCACATTTGGAGCGAGGAAAAATCCTTGATAAAGTGCTCTGTTTGTATCAAGGCTTGCGCCCACTTCCTGACCGAGTCCGGGAGCGCTTAGTCTGTAAGCACATCTGTCAATGCAGGTTTGTTTTCCGCATATGTATCCGCCAATGGGAGCAAGACCGCCACCGGGATTCTTTATAAGCGAACCTACAATCATATCTGCACCCACATCGGAGGGCTCTATGATTTCTACAAATTCGCCGTAGCAGTTGTCAACCATGCATATTATGTCTTTGCGTACGGATTTGACACAAGAGATTATTTTGCCGATTTCAGCTACCGAAAGGGTAGGTCTTGTTGCATAACCCTTGGAACGCTGTATGGTTACGAGCTTTGTTCTTTCGTTTATTGCTTTTTTGATTCCTTCGTAATCCACAGAGCCGTCGCTAAGTAAGTCTACCTGTGCATAGGTAACTCCGTATTCTGCCAAAGAGCATGCGGATTCTCTTATGCCGATTACTTCTTCGAGGGTGTCGTAGGGCTTGCCTACGGGGGACAAAAGCTCATCGCCGGGAAGAAGATTTGCACTAAGAGCCACAGCAAGCGCGTGAGTACCACAGGTTATCTGTGGTCTTACCAGTGCAGCCTCTGTATTAAAACAGTCTGCATACACTTTTTCAAGTGTTTCTCTGCCCATGTCGTTGTAGCCGTAGCCTGTAGAACCTGCAAAACACTCGGCACTTACGCGGTTTTTCTGCATTGCATAAGTAACCTTTGCGCTGTTGTACTCGGCAATCTCGTCTATTTTTTCAAATCTGTCTTTTAATCCTTTGAGAATTTTTTCGCAATATTCTGTAACTTCGGTCTTTATACCAAGTTTTGCCAGTATTTCTTTTGTCATCTCAGCTTCACTTTCTTTTAGTTTGTTGTTATTTTAATTGTGTTTGTTTCTTTAATGAATTCGGTCTTAAAACCGAAAGCCATTTCAAAGTATTCAAGCGGAATAAGAGTGCGGGCGCTTATAATTTCTGCGTTTGCACACATCTCTATATTACCCGAATTTTTGAATACAATGTTTTGTCCTATCTGAATTGCAGAAAGGTCGGTTTCCATAGTTGCAAATACGGTTCTTGTTTCCTCGTGCCAGTTTACAACAACACCCATTGCCTCGGCAGTATGTCTTAAAGGAATCATGACAACACCGTTTTCGTTTATAAAGGGTTTTGTATCGTAATTAACGGCTATATTGTTTGCAAGAACTGTTATATCACCGCTTGCTACAGGTGCATCGGGTTTAGAAACTTCCTCGTCTGCCTTGTCATTTATCATAAGATTTGGCATTGGAAGTCTTGTAACTGTGGTAAGCTGTGTTTCTCCGCACTTGGGAGAGCTTCCGTCAGCAAGCGAAACTTTGCTGTCTTTGATGTAAAAGCATGAGGTGTTTACATCCTCTATATCGCAAAGAGCTTTGCATCTTATTTTGGCAACTGTAAGGGTAGTTTTTCCCTTGCTATACAAAATAGAATCTTTGTCTATAGATGTTCCGTCCATAGAAAGATATGCAATTCGGATATTGTTGGCTACTATACCTGCCATAGGCTTTGAAATATAACCGAGGTTATCCTGACCCACGGAAGCGAGCCATTCAGCATCAAACAAGGCATCTGATTCTACCGAAATCTTTTCGGGGTCAAAAAGGACAATACTCTGTATGAGAGCCACATCCTTAAAGTCCGCTGTTAAATTAACACTTACGGTAAATTCTTTTCCTTCGGAAACTACCGCCGAGTCGCTCGAAAGCTCAAACACATAGTCGGCATTTATATCACTTAAGCTTGTTCTTGTGCCTTCGGTATAGCTGAATGCACAAAGGCCTATGCTTTTTGCACTTTCGGGAATACTTACTTCGGTTGCGTTGGTAAGTCCGTAAAATGCAAGGTTTCCTATGTGTGTTATGCCGTCTTCTATTATGATTTTTGTGATTTCATTTCTGTTTTCGTACCATGGAACATCTTCGGGATTTGCATAATCGGGCATAGCACCGTTTCCGTTTACGGTGAGGACACCGTTTTCGATATTCCATCCTATGTCTAAGGGAGGTTCATTCGCTCTTGCTGTAAATGAGCAGAAAAATGTCAGCATACAGATAAGGGTAATGAGAGTTTTTTTCATAGGTTTTAACCTCCTTTTAAAGCACATTATCTTTTGTGTGCCTTATTTTATATCAGCGGGCATTTCCTCCATGAAGTAAGTAGCTTCCATGTCTGCGGTAGAGAGTGCAAAAGCGAGAGGAAACTTTTCAAAAGCATTTCCTACATTCATCTTGTCCTCATTTCCCGAAAAGCCCATGTGATAACGTATTGCAAAGGCTTCTTCGCGGGTGAGCCTCATGTAACCCGATATTATATACACGGATTTTTCACCGTGGCCGTATGGCATGTCATCCTCGTATGTAAAGGTGGGTACGGAGTGCCATACACCGTGAGAGTCCTTTACATTTCTTGTAGATGGCTTGTAGCAGTTAATTTTGCAAAGATCGTGAAGAAGCGATACTATTGCTATGCTTTCATCACTTACATTAAGACCGTAGGTTTCTTTTACTCTTGGTCTTTCGAGGTAGTCTTTCAGACAATGATAAACATTTAAGCTGTGCTCGGCAAGTCCGCCTGCATACGCACTATGAAACCTTGTGCTTGCAGGTGCACTGAAGAAGTCGCAACTGTCGCTTGTAAGATACGCAAGTAGTTTATCTGCACCTTCTCGCTTTATGTTTTCATTATATGTTTTTATAAATTCCTCTTTTTTCATAATATTACCCCTTTTAAAAAACATACAGATATTTTAACATAATTTTTTATGTTTTTCAATACTTTTGAATATTACAAACGGAATTTACCAAAACTATTTTCAAAAAATCGGAGGCGATATATGTGTTTTCCGTAAGGACAGACCTTGCTTTGGAAGCTGCGGTATTATCGGACAAAAAGGATAGTTTAAGCGGTGTAGAGATAGATGAATACGAAAAAGACGGCACAAGGGTAACAAAAGTAAAGATTACAAATGCCGATGGCGAAAAACAAATAGGCAAAAAGATAGGAAACTATATTACCATTGAATGTGATTCTCTTAGGAATGCCGGCGATATATATGACCGAAACACCAAAGAAATTTTCACTCATGAACTTGAAAAGATTATTAAACCCCACAAGCCAAAATCAATATTGGTTGTAGGGCTCGGCAATCGCTATATAACACCCGATTCTCTGGGACCTAGAGTTACGGAAAATATAGATGTTTCAAACCCGATTCTTTGCTGTATAAGTCCGGGTGTACTCGGAATAACGGGTATAGAATCCATAAAAATAGTTGAGGGTGTATGTGCTAAGGTTAATCCTGATGTTGTAGTGGCTATAGATGCACTTGCATCACGGAGTATGTATCGTATATGTACCACAATTCAGCTTGCGGATACAGGTATAATGCCCGGTTCGGGTGTAGGTAACAGACAAAGAGCATTAAATAGGGAAACGCTCGGAGTACCTGTTATAGTTGTGGGTGTACCTACGGTTGTAGATGCATCTACAGTAGTAAACGACTCCATAGAGCACATAATGGATGAAACCAAAGATAACATGCTATCCGACGAAGATAAAAGGTATACGATCATAAAAAAGCTACTAAGTCCTTATTTTGGCGAGCTTATTGTAACACCCTCGCAGATAGACAGCGTAATTACAAAGGTTTCAAATCTCATAGCGGACGGCATAAACGATTTGGGTAATAAATGCTGATGATACTCATATAATTTATGTAAGATACAAATGAAAGGAGAGTATATATGCTTAAATCCCGTACAAAGACCTATTCCGATGTGAGTAGTTTTTTAAATAAAGACAAGTCCTCAAAGAGCTTTGTTTCCTATACAGTAGGCAAAAAGGCAGTAGGGGGAGTGAGGGTGTTTTTTGTTTCATTTGTAATACTGTTTTTGATGTTTGCGCTTTTGAGTGACAATTTTAAACAATTAGTTGTTGCAGGTGTGTCGGAAGCTCACAGCTTTGCGTTAAGTACAGAGCACAAGCTTTTGAAAACGGATGATATTCTTCTTGCAAGTATTTCGCCGTTATTCAGTGTAAAATCTCCGCCCAAACCCGAACAAAAAAAAGCAGAGCCCCATCTCAAACCCAATATAACGGTTAAAAAGGCAACTTCAAACGGAATAGATATCAAAAACGAGACAGACTACAATATAGATATCCCTGCAATTCTTAACGAAAAGATAAGCATCAGCACCCAAAACCCTAAGGTGCTTATAGTACATACACACGGTAGCGAAAGCTACACCGCATCCGATAAGTACCAATATGTCGCAAGTGCAAATTACCGCACGCAGGATACCAAGTACAATGTAATAAGAGTGGGCGAGGAAATTGCAAAGGCACTTAAGAAAAAAGGAATAGATGTTATACACGACAGAAGTATAAACGACTACCCATCATACAACGATTCCTACAACAAAACAGGTGAAAAAATAGAAAAACACCTTGCCGACGACAAGGATATTGTTTTTGTGTTTGATATTCACAGAGATGCCGTGGGAGAGGGCGATAACATAGTAAAATTTGTCTCCGAGGTTAAGGGTAAGAAAAGTGCACAGATAATGATGGTGTGCGGAACGGATGTTAA
>JAZLCB010000087.1:0-1930 GCA_045614005.1 Clostridia bacterium | reverse complement strand
CCTGCACAGATTACAAAAGGAATTCTGTTTTCTTTAACCTTGTTAAGTTCTTTGGGAAAACTCATATTGTATTCCATAATTCCGACCTCCTTACTCTGAGTAACCGAGTGTTGTATAGAATGCAAGGTTTGCCTGAGTGTTGTCGAGTCTGCCGTACTGGAGTACTATAGGAGTAGAGCTCGAAACCTTCATAGCATACTGTGTTTCAAAAGGAACTTTAAATCCGCACATATGCTCAATATTGTTCATTCTGAAGCACTTAACGCGCTTTGCACCAACTTCCCAGATAATGCCTGTGTGGGGATCTTTGTCTGTAAAGTAAATGCTTACTTCAATTTTTGCATCTACATCGGAATCATTAACTATAATAACGGATTCATGACCCTTAGCTACGCCTTCACCTTCCTGAGGAAGCTCGCAATCGGGGATTATCCATTCTTTTTTACCTAATGCCATAGTAATAAACCTCCTTTTATTTTCAAATCAACAATATCTTTTTACAGTCCTGTTTTCAAGGGGTGGAAAAAAAGATGCAGAATAAGCGAACTGAAACGGCGGGGACCCCGGCGGCAAGCCCGAAGCTGTATAAAGATACAGCGAGAGGTGAAGTTCGCTTAGAGCTTATAGCTTAAAAATATGAGAAATCTGCAATTATTGCAGATTTCTACATAATTTTAACTGTTTAGTCAATATTTAACACTGTGGTCTGTCAGAAATCAAGCTATAAGCGCTCTGCGCTTTATTTTACACACCGGTGTCTGATTAGAAACCAAGCTCTATGATACCCTTCTTGAGGTAATCTGTCATGGGATGGCAACCATCCTTAGTTACAGCAGCACCGATTTCCCATCTGCAGCCGAAGCCATCGCCCATGATGAATGTATCAACCTGGAATGTCATGTTTTCTTCGAGCATATAGTTGGAGTCTGGTTCCATCCAGGGGGGCTCAACCTCAATCATACCGGTTCCGTGGCAAGGTCCGTATACATAGCTTTCTTTAAAGCCGTTGTCAACATACATCTTGTAGAAGTTCTGAGCAATTTCGTTTGCCATTACGCCTGCCTTGAGCTGGCTTATTGTCCAGTCGTGAGCTTCCTTACAGAATTCTACAACTCTTCTTCTGTCGCCTTCAAGCTTGCCCATAGCAATAGGAAGACCTATAGCAGGGGAGTAACCGTCTATCTTAGCGGAGAGGTTAAGCTGAACTATATCGTTGTTGCCGATTGTTCTGTAACCGGAACGGCTTATAGCGTGGCTTGTGGACTTTTCGCTGAATACATACATAGGAAGACCTTCGTATTCTGCGCCTTCTTCGTATATAACCTTCTGTGCAATACCTACCATCTGGAGTTCGGTTACACCGGGCTTTAAGTGACGGATAACTTCGTCTGTAGCGATGTCAACAATTCTGAAACCTTCCTGAATGCAAGCGAGTTCGTTTGCAGACTTTATCTTACGAAGGTTTACCATGATATCGTTGCACTTTACGATTTCAGCCTCGGGATAGCTGTTCTTTAAGCCTTCGTAGATGGGGAGTGTACATTCTACATAGCTTCCGAGACCTATCTTGATTTTGTCGCCTGTTACGCCGATAGCCTTGAATACATCGTTAAATGTATTAGCCTTGAGTTCGGGGTAGGAGGGGTCAGCGGATTCTCTGAATTCTCTTAAGCAGAATACCTTTTCAATCTTGCCTACGTCCTTTGCAAATATGATACATTCGGGACCAACCATAAGAGCAGCTTCGCCTGGTGTGGGAATAGCAACACCTGCACGCTCAAAGAGAGGCCAGAAGCCTGAAAAATATCTTGCGTTTGCATAGTCGGATTCAGTTGAGCAAACAACCATTACATCCAGACCTTTTTCTGCAACGAGCTTCGCAGCTCTTGCAATTCTTTCTTTGTATTCATAATCGGGAATACAAATTCTT
>JAZLCB010000086.1:0-1799 GCA_045614005.1 Clostridia bacterium | reverse complement strand
TAGACACTTTTAAATCTATAAACCTAAAATTATGGCAAAAAAAGGCTATCTTTGCAAACTAAAGTTTGCGAATATAGGCTGCACTCACTTTGTAACTTACAAGCAAGCTTGTGTTACGCTCGTTTGCACTATATTTGCACCTAAAATTCACAGAATGACATTTTTCGGTTTTTTAAAGGATTGGTCGTTGCCGATAGCTATGCTCGGTGGCGTTGCGGCATATTTTCTTTATGTAAATATCCCGTTTTTTGACGATACTCATGCGTTTGCAAACGAACTTATAGGTTATTTGCAACCGTCGCTCATCTTCTCTATGCTTTTTGTGACATTTTGTAAGATAAGCTTTAGTGACCTTCGTTTCGAACGATGGCACTTTATTCTGCTTGCTTTTCAGCTTGTAAGTTTTATAGCTTTTTCGTTGGTGGCGGGCTTTGTACCCATGAACGATTCGTTGCGTGTGCTTGTAGAATCCTTTATGTTGTGCCTCATATGCCCTACGGCAACAGCAGCGGCTGTAATTACTGCCCGCTTGGGTGGAAGCGCAGCTTCGCTCCTCACATATACAATTACCATGAATTTTGCGGTTGCGCTTGTTGCTCCGCTCTTTCTGACCCTTGCCCACCCTGTCGAGGGAGTGGATTTTGTGGCCTCGTTCCTGCTTATTTTAGGCAAGGTGTTCCCTTTGTTGCTCTGTCCGTTGTTGGCAGCCTCGTTGGTGCGTCGCTACATTCCCTCGGTACAGCAGTTTATTGTAAAGAATTGCCGTAATCTGCCATTCTATCTTTGGCTCGTTGCATTGTCGTTGGCAATCGCGCTTACAACAAAATCCATAGTGCATACAAATTTGTCCATATATGTGCAGGCGGGCATTGCCGCAGTATCGCTTGTCTGTTGCATTGTGCAGTTTGCCTTCGGGCGTTACATAGGCCGTTGTTACGGCGATGCTATTGCCGGTGGTCAGTCCCTGGGGCAGAAGAATACGGTATTCGCCATTTGGCTGGCCTACACGTTCCTTACACCTGTAACCTCCATAGCCGGTGGTTTTTACAGCATTTGGCACAATACGGTAAACACGTGGCAACTTTATCGCAAGAATCACTCTAAAGAGTAGGGATTGTGCTATTGTCACAAGTGTAACATATTCCTGCAATTAACACACTTTAGGGAGTATGTTGCGTCTAGCGTAAACAAAAATAACTATCTTTGTAGCCCTAATAGAGAAAAAGTAGCAAATAACGAAAAACACAAACAGATAAGACGTGCAATACCTTATAATACTATTACTTACATTCTTTGCCCCAACAAAAGAGGAGTACGGCGACAGCGTGACGTTGCAGGGTATAGATGTCGTAGCCTCCATCAAGCACGAGGATGATGACAAAGGTAGCGCACGTTCTTCGAGCAAATTCTCGCGTACTACATTAGAGAACAGGCACATAACTTCTCTAAAGGAACTAACATCACTCGCACCCAATTTCTATAAGCCCGACTACGGCTCGCGCATGACCTCTTCGATATATGTGCGAGGCTTCGGCTCGCGCATCGACCAGCCAATCGTGGGCATGAACATCGATGAAATGCCCATAATGAACAAGAATAACTACGATTTTGAACTGTTCGACATAGACCGTGTTCAGGTGATACGTGGGGCGCAGAGCTTGCTGTATGGCCGCAACACCTCAGGCGGTGCAATAAATATCAGCACTTTGTCACCTCTCAAGTTCCAGGGCAAAAGGCTTATGCTTGAGTACGGCAACGAGAACAATGTGCGTCTGAAGGCATCCCATTATGCTCGATAT
>JAZLCB010000085.1:0-1061 GCA_045614005.1 Clostridia bacterium | reverse complement strand
CCTTGCGGAACTCGTTGTGATAGAATATCTTTCCGGGGTTTTCCTCCTCGTTATAGAAGGCGCGTGGCTGATAGGAGCAGCTGTTGTATCTTGTAGCATCATAGATACCTTTCCACTCTGTTACAATTTCGGGGTATTTCCATCTTTCAGCTGTAGCGTAGCGAATACCCTTAAAGGCTGTGACACCGTCCACATTACTGTCGGTACCGCATATTTCACCACAGGGAGTAAGTATTATTTTATCCATAAATTACTGTTCCTTCTGTGCTTTTTTGAACTCGTCAATTTTGCGTCTTGTTTCAGGATTCATATTCCAAAGGAATTTAAAGGCAGCCCATGAACCGAATACGAAAATACCGGGCAGGAGCACAGCTATTACCTTGATGCCTGAAACTGTAGTTGCTGACTGAACGGCAAGGTCGGCATTATAGCCTGTCCAGCCAAGCATAAGAACAGTTGCTGAGTTACCGATTGTCTGTCCTACACGGCGGGAAAGATTAAAGGTACCGTAGATAGAGCCTTCTGTTCTTTTGCCTGTAATCATTTCATTATAGTCGATAGCTTCGCTGACAAGACCCCACTGCATATAGATTGATACACTTGCAAGACCCATAGCGCAGTTGCTGAGAATCATATGTACATACGGGTTAACATCCATAACCATATGCATACCGAAAAGACCAATATACATCACAGCACCTATAAGCAGACCGAAGCGGATAAATCTTTCAAGACCAAACTTTTTAGCAAAGTAGGGGCCGCCGATAAGTGTTACTGTCATAAAGGGAGCTGATACAATAGAGCCGTAGGTAACAAGCTTAAGGTCATCGTACACTGCCGAGAACATATAGTTTGTAATTGTATTGCTGACATACTGCATTGTGCAGATACAAAGCCCATGGATACACAGTGCAAGGAAAGGTCTGTTAACACGGAAAACATTGAGTATGTCTGTGAATTTAATGTTCTGCTGTTGAGTTTCCTCAACTACAGCAGTTGTCCTTTCTTCGGTAAGCGCATAGTGTCCAAGACACATAACAAAGCCAATTGCGGCGCAGATT
>JAZLCB010000084.1:0-3238 GCA_045614005.1 Clostridia bacterium | reverse complement strand
TACATAAGCGGTGCAAGTGTATGCATATTGTAATAGCACGAAGGGAGTGTCTTTCTCCAATGCAAATTATTATAATCTATTGTGGGTTTTGACCCGGGTACAGGAGGGTGTATATACTCTGCTTCGGCATACAATACATCTCCGTATTTACCTGATTTTAAATTTTCCATAATTCCTGTAAGAGGCTGGAAGTAAAGACAATTTGCAGCGAGCATATATCTACCATTATATTTCTCGTATGCTTCCACAAGGTCTACACATTCACCAAGACTTGGGGCAGCAGTTGTTTCCGAAAGAACAGCAACACCCGCTTCCATAGCCTTTATTGCATATTTGGCATGCTCGTGAAAGTAATTGCAAAGAAACACTCCGTCAATACCCGAATGTATAAACTCATCAAAATCCTTATATATTTTTGTATCTTCCGAAAGAAGCTCTTTCACATTCTCTATTGTTTTTTCGTTTGTTTCGCAGATTGCAGAGATTTCCATCTCATCAGAAAGCAGATTGGCAGCCTTTAACATAAAGTTGCCTCTGTCTACCCCCATAACTCCGATTTTCATTTTTTTTATCATGTCGTTCCTCCTGCTTGTTTTATTACCTTCATTTATCATATCTTACTATAAGTATAAAACAAAAATCCACTTGTAAAAAGCGGTTTTTTTGACATATAAAACCTTACGATTTTTACTTTTTCATTTCAATGGATATTTTTCCAAACTTTTCAAGATAACTTTCTTTATGATATGCTAACTAATTCTATCCATCAAACAAAACCGACGAGGAACCGACCAAATATATACCAATAATTCCTAACGGATAGTAATGGCTTAACTATAAAAAATACATAAAAAAGGCTTAGCATTCCATGAATGCTAAGCCTTTACTTGTGGGTGCAGGGGCCGGATTTGAACCAACGACCTCCGGGTTATGAGCCCGACGAGCTACCAGACTGCTCTACCCTGCGATATTTAATTTGTGTAACACGAGTGGTGCCGGAGACCGGAATCGAACCGGTACGAAGTTTAACCCTCGCAGGATTTTAAGTCCTGTGCGTCTGCCAGTTCCGCCACTCCGGCGTACCTACCGTGCCTATCTATGATACCACTTAAGGCACGGTTTGTCAATAGTAAATTCAATATTTTATCAGTAATTATTTCCGCCCTTACGACTTGTGCCGCGCTTTGATTCAAAAGAACGCTTAATATCGTGCATTCTTTCGTCGCTTGCCTGCTTGAATTTGTTTAATTTATCTTCGAAAGATAAGTCGTCATTGGAGCTTCCGAAGCTGAACTCAACAGGTTGAACGCTGAAATCAGGAGGAGCGCTGCGCTCTCTTCGAGGTTCTCTCTTTTTAAAGGGTTTCTTTTCCTTATCCTTGGAATCAAGACCGAGTTTTTCCTTTAATGCTTGCTTAATGGATAAACCTATTTTGCCCTTTTTTTCGCTCGGTAATACCTTAACTTCTACAATATCGCCGATTTTTACATGGTCGTTTACATCATTTACATAGTCCAAAGATATTTCGGATATATGTACAAGGCCGGAGAGTCCGCCATCTAACTCTACAAATGCACCGAACTTTGTTATGCCTGTTATCTTACCTTGGAGAATTTTGCCTTCCTCGACTTGCATACTTACAAACTGCCTCCTAAGCGCTACTTTTTGTCGTTGTAGTTTCTGAATATTTTTTCGTTTGGTTTAACAAGACCCAAGCCTCTTGCATACTGCTCCACATACTCGTCGGAGGTATACTTTTTGGCGGTTTCGTCCAGCTCTTTGCTGTACTCTTCCTCTGCGGCTATCTGCTCGTTAAGCGAATCTATCTCTTTTTGAAAGGTGCTTAAATTTGAATATTTACTTATAAAAAGACTTGCAAAAATGAAAATCGAAACGATGATTCCGATTCTTAAAATTGCTTTTCTTTTCATCGAAACACCTCCATGTCAAGATATATATAAACATTATATAACAGATATTTCAAATTGTAAAGAATTTTTTTGCTTTTTGAATGTGTTTTTGCGCGCTTTTGATGCGCGAAAATGCGTTTTTTGTCCACGAAGAAATCAAATTTTTAAGCCACTTAAAACCGCATCCTATAAATTTGAATATTTTTTTAAAAGGCACAAAAATTGCACCTGCAGCTTTGTAAGCGCAGGACACAAGCGCACATAAAAACCTAAGCACATAAGAAGATGCTGTCATAAAATAGAGCCATGAGCCTATTACAAGCGCCACACCCTCGTATGCTCTTATGTGTGCATAGTTCAGCTTGAATGCTACAAAATACACGAGCGAAGCTTCCAGAATCCAGAATAATATATCCTGAAAGGCAACTACGGTACAAGCGCTTTTGCGGTGGCGTCTTAACGCGCGGAACAAATCAAAAAGCACCCCGCACAAAAAACCGCATATAACCATTGCGAAAAACGAAAATGCCTGATACGAAAGCGATATATCCATGGTTTATCACCGACTTATCGAAGAAGTCTGGATAGTAGCCCCGGGCCCTTTGCCTTGGGTGAACGGTCTATATAATCCATTGCCGATACCTCGCCTGCAATGCTGACATCTCCGCTATCCACGCTGAGTTTATTTATATGCAAATCCTCGCCTTTTATGACAAGAACTCCCTCCTCGGAGGTGCGAAGAATTATCTCTTCCTCATTAAAGCTCTCTACCTCTTCTATGCCCGATACGCTGAGCTTTTTTCGGTTTTCCAATATGAGGTTGTGTATGGTTTCGATCTTTGGATGTTTTGCTTTGATTCTTTCTTCCATAATTAAATACCGCCTTTTTTGTTATTTAGTACATAAATATGCAAAAAAGGCGGCTTGTATTACAATATTGTGTACATATCCGAAGCATCTGCTTTTAAAGCGTGCTCCAGAGCTTTTTCTATCCTTGCGGTTACGGTCTTTTCGCCAAAGGTTATGGCTACCACATCACCTGTATCTACATTGCACGATGGCTTTGCTACCTTGCCGTTTACGGTAACTTTGCCCATTTCGCATGCTTCGCAGGCTACTGTTCTTCTTTTTATAAGTCTGGAAACTTTCAGGTATTTATCGAGTCGCATTTATATATCCTCCGATTTTATAAGCCTTAATTTTTTAAGAATTGGTGCAAGGCGAGATAGGCCCGGAACAGAAAGCAGAAGCTCCTCTGTAATGCCCTTCATGATAAGAAGCGTTACACCATACAATACTGCGGCACAGCCTATAGCCACTATAAGTGC
>JAZLCB010000083.1:0-10080 GCA_045614005.1 Clostridia bacterium | reverse complement strand
TCTTTGTGATTTCAACTGTGCCATTCTTGGAAGCTGTTTTGTCCGAGTCGGGAGTAACAGCACTTCCGTCAAATGTGTAGGCCACATCATAACCGGCAGCTTTCTGTGAGGAGATGAAAGCGCTCAAAGCATCTCCGAGGGTTGTACCGTCGAAAAGCTTCTGTCCGTAGAGGAAGGGATATGTGTTGCCGTTAAACTCGATGTTGTATTTGTTTCTGTTGTAATAAACTTCGATTACAAGAGAACCGTCGTTTTCACCTGTGAGAACGGATTTGCCCGCATCTACACTAAAGCCCTCTATATCTTCGGGAGTGTAGGTAATCACTTTGCCCGCCTTGGCACTGACAGTAGAGGAGGTTGTGTCATATGCCTTGGTGATAGCATTGGGGTCATCTGTTATCTTCTGCTTGTGAATATTGATTGTGTATTCTTTCTTTTCTATGCTGGAACCACCGCCACCGAGGCTTCCGCCTGTAGGTGTTAAGAATGTAGCCTCTGTGTCAAGAACTATATTCTTAAAGAGGGAGTGTGTTCTGTAGTTGTGGAAGTTAACAACACCGTTCACATCGTGAACTATAACAAATTCACCTGTAGTGGTGTTATCTTCTATTTTAACCTTGCCTTCACCGCCTCGGAAAAGGATTCTGCCCGAAACCTTGACATTTTTTAAGGTAATATCGCCTTTTCCTACACCGTCTGCGATGATGAGGTCGCCATTTATGACAAGATTATTTAAAGTAAGACCCTGTGTTCTTACTACGGTTGTGCCAAAAGTAGCATTGGAAAGCTTAGAGCCTTCGCCAACAATATACTGCTTGAATATATTGTGCATTACCTGAGCAAACTCTTCTCTTGTTATGTAATCCTGAGGCTTTAATCTGTTTTCGGCATTACCGTTTACATAGCCACGGTTTACAAGTGCTGCTGTATAGGCGCGTGCCCATGACGAAACAGAACCGCCGTCCGAAAAACTCATAAGCTTGGTTTCGTTCGTATCCGAAATTACAAGAGCCCTTGCAAGTATTGTAAACACCTGCTCTCTTGTTATATAACCATCGGGTCTGAGCTCGGTATCGCTTACGCCCTGAATGGTCTGCATATTAACCGCTTTCTGCATGTCGGCATAATACCACTTGCTTGAGCTGACATCGGTATACTTCGATATGTCCGCCTTAACCGTAGCGCCGAATGCTCGGTTTATGATGGCAGCAGTTTCCGCCCTGGTAATATAGTCCTTGGGGGCTATTCTGCCGTCTCCTTTACCATTGATAAGTCCGTTTTCAACGCCTGCTTTAAGCGCAGGTTCGGACCAGCTTCCCGTGGGGAAGTCTGTGAATTGGCTTACATCTACCGCGGCAAATACCGATGTTGCAAGGCACAACACCAATGCAATTGTCATGATAGCGCCAATAAGCTTTAATGAAAATTTCATTCGCAATCTCCTCCTTACTTGTAATCTTCATCATTTAATCTGTTCAGATAATATGTCTTTTTAAGACGCTTTTCTTCGTAATAGTATTTACGGATTTCCTTTACCATTTCGAGGTCGCCGCCTTTTGCGGTAAGCTCCGTTTCAAGCTCATTTAAAAGGGCTCTGACTTTGGTATCGCACTCCAATTCCAAATCAGCCACTTCGCCCGTGTAGCCGTTTACTATGTCCATAACCTTGCTTCGGTCATAGTTCTGAGCCTTGTAGTCCTCGTAGGCTCTGTCGCCCATCGCTTCAAGACGCGATATAAAATCCGCCTGAATAACATAGAACTCAGCTATAATCTCCGAAACTCTGTCAGGTTCGGGTTTGGGTTCTTGAGGCTTTTCCTCGGGCTTCTTCTCGTCTTCGGGTTTTTCGTCAGGCTCTTTTTCCTCTTGAGGTTCTTCTTTGTTTTCCTTGGAAGCAAGAATTTCTTCAAGAGTGGTGTCGCCTTTAACTATTGAGATAGCTTCTTCGTAAGTTATAAGCCCGTCCTTTAAAGCTTTTGCCTCTTCGGCGCTTAAATCGCCTCGGACATTTATGTTGGGGTCTTTCTTTGCGAGTGTTTCTAACTGTTTCTTGTTGTCCTCCATTTTTCCCTCTATCTCGTCGGAGCTGTAACGCTGAGAATTAACAAAGGCTACTATGTTGTCCCAATTAAACACAAGCTTGAGTGTGTTTCTGTAGCGGATTCCCAGAAAAACTGCCACAGCAAGAATGAGACCGAGTATGGAAAAAAGGATTATTCTGATGATTTTCTTTTTACTCATAATAACACCTCTAAAGCATACAAACCCGTTTGGGACGCATACTTTTCGCTATTCAAGACACAAAGGTACACTATAAACAATTATACATACTACATTGTACTATTATATTGCAAAAAAGTCAATAGCTTCAGGTGTCGAAAGCCTAAGATTTGTACATAATATCTAATCTTTTATCAACTTTGTTGGCACACACATCAATGTGTGCCTCGGGCAGGTTGTTTTTGTGCCAGAGCCCAACATCGGCAGCATCGAATCTGTACTTGGAGCTGAAGGTTTTTGCATTGCCTTCGGAGCCGAAGAGAATAACCTTTTTATCAAACACCGCAAGCCCCTCTACTGTGCAGGGTCTGCCCATGCCTGTAAATACATCGAGTGTGATGCGGAAGAAGAATCTTAAATCCACACTGTAGTATCCGCGATTGAACTGTACAGGCTCTACATCGGAATATATCCAGATTATTTCTGCCTTTTTTGCCTTTACGTTTATTGCTCTGTCAACAAGGCACTGACCCTGCTCTGTGAGATATACTCTTAAGTTTTCGATACATTCTTTGTCCCTGCAAGAATCATACACCTTTTTGGTTTCTATGCAGGTATTGCCGCCGTTGCAATTTGCAGAAGAATTGTTACCGCAGTTACAATTTGAATTACATCCGGAAAGCACTTTTTCGCCCATTATAATTCCTCCTAATATCAAGCATAAAAAATATGCATTTTTAAGCGTTCGGTATATGATATGATTTATAGAGGAAAAGTGTTACACAACTAAAACAAAAGTTCATCACGCTTTCTCTCTGTGCACAAACAGGATGGGATAGGAAAAAATGTTGCAGAATGAGTCAATCGAACCCAACCAAATGGTTGGGCGAGCCCGAAGCTGTACAAAGGTACTGCGAGGGTGAGATTGGCTCAGAACAAAAGGCAAAACAAAAACGAAACCATCGCAAAAAATTGCGATGGTTTCTACCTCTTATTTGAAATTTACACTTTAAAATTACATTACCACTTTTGGTATATATTCCTTTTGCCTTTTGTGGTCTGCACATTTTTTACATCCCATCTCAGTTTCTGGACATGTGGTTTCTCTTCACCTCATACTTGAATGTCCCCTTATAAAGTATATAATCCTCAAGTATAAGCTTACGCTTTTCCTTATACACGCTATCCTTCCCGGCCTGAGTATTTATATCCTCTTCCACACTGAATACCTCGCCATACTTTACAAGCTGACGATAGGTAGGTGTACGAAGCGGATTTGCATACTGCATTATAAGCTTTGTCCAGAGGAACGCAAGAAGCGCCATAAATATCCAGAAGCAAGCATAATCTGTATTTGCTGTATCCATTTCAAGTCCGCGAAGGTCGAGCATATAGTCGCTGAGCTCCGCCTTTTCGCCCTCGGTGAGTGTTTCGGAAACCTTTGCCATAACAGGACGTGAAAAGTCGGCAAGATAGCCCGTTACCTTTTCGGTAGGCTGCCACTTGGCTTTTGCAAGAATGGCAATTCTTCTGCCTTCTATGCTTGCGGTGTATACCTTGTACATCTCAACCTCCTGAGGCTCGCCCATGCCTGTGTCTATGGTGCTTGTAAAGGACTTACCCGTATCAACGATATCCTCTATCTCCATGTCATAGAGATATCTGCCGTCCTGCCAGTAGCTCTCTACGCGAAAGCATGCGCTGTCAGGGGTTTTGGTTTCCTTTCTGCCGAGCTCTATTACCTCGTCCATAACCATAGTGCCTGTTTCTGCAATAAATCTTGCCTCATCAAGCTGTGTACTGCCTGTCATCTGTGTTCTGATATACGGAAATCTCCATGTTATAAAGGCAAGATACAAAATCGTGCACACTATGTTTATGATAAGATACTTTCGGCGATAATGCTTCATCTTTTTGTATATTAAACCGTCTTTTTGCATACTGATTACTCCTTTTCGTATTCGTTGTACACATCGCGCTTGGAAACTCCTCGTTCCTGCGCCGCCTGCTTTATTGCATCTTTCTTACCAATGCCCGACGCAATGAGCATATCTATGTGCTCTTTTATGCTCATGTCTTTAAACTTATTTTCTTTTTCTTCCTGCTCCTGCTCTGCGGATTTGCCTGCAACAACAAGCACATACTCACCCTTGGGGAAGTTGTCCTCGTAGTATGCAATGGCTTCCTCCAAGGTGGTAGCCATACATTCCTCGTGGAGCTTGGTAAGCTCGCGGACAATGCTTATTTCCCTATTGCCGAATACCGAATGCATATCGGCAAGGGTTTTTTTGAGCTTGTGGGGAGCTTCGTAAAATATCATTGTTCTCTTTTCGTCTAAGAGTGAAGCGAGGTGATCGTTTCGGGACTTTTTGTTTACGGACAAAAAGCCTTCAAAGGTGAATCTGCCCGTATCTCTGCCCGAAATGATAAGTGCATTTATAAGAGCTACAGCACCCGGAACAGGCACAACATCTATACCTTCGGCTATGCAAAGCTTTACAAGGTCCTCGCCGGGGTCCGATATTGCGGGAGTGCCCGCATCGGTAACAAGAGCCACATCCTCTCCGCCCTTTAAGACGGATATTATGTACTCGCCCTTTTCTTTTTTGTTATGTTCAAAATAGCTTGTAAGCGGTTTGGAAATATCAAAGTGATTGAGTAGCTTTAAAGAATGTCTTGTATCCTCGCAGGCTATAAGCGAAACCGACTTCAGCGTATTTAATGCTCGTATTGTTATGTCCTCTAAATTTCCTATGGGTGTTGCCACAAGAAAGAGTTTTCCGAAATTCATAGTATCATTCCTTAGTTTTTGAATGCTGATTGTTTGCATAAATGGGCTTTTCCATCTTAAGCGATGGTTTCGCACCCTTCATACCCTCAACAAGTATAAGGCTTGCCTCCTTGTAGGGGTTGGCGTGTACAAACTGCAGTCTTTTGGGTTCTATGTTTACCTCGCGCATGGTGCAGAGTACATCGCAGAGTCTGTCTGCCCTGTGTACCATAAAGAGGTGACCGCCAAACTTTAATACCTGCGATGCCACCTCCAGCACATCGAGTAGCGAAGCAAAAATCTCGTGTCTTGCCGCCGCCTTTAAATCCGAGGGACTCACAAAACCGTCCTTGGGCTTCATATATGGCGGATTGCAGGTTACCACATCAAACTGACCTGCTTTAAAATGCTCTTTCCAGTTTTTTAAATCGGCATTTATAAAGCTTACTCTGTCCTCTAAAGAATTGATTGCCACATTCTCGCAGGCGATATCGTACGATTCTTTTAATATCTCTATACCAACAATGCTCTTTGCCTTGGTTTTGGCACTCAGAAGCACGGGAATAATGCCGTTGCCCGTACACAAATCGAGTACCTTGCCTCCCGACGGCACGCGTGCAAAGTCCGAAAGCAGAACGCTGTCTGTTCCGAAGCAAAAGAGGTCTGTATCCTGAATTAATTTTAAATTATCTATACCAAGTTCTTCTATTCTTTTCATAATTGACTCCGTAAAATGCAAAAAGGCTGCCTTAAACGACAGCCTTTTTTGTGAGTATTATTATTCGTTAACGGGAGCACCTACGGGGCAAGCACCTGCGCATGCACCACATTCGATACAATCGTCTGCGTTGATTACGAACTTGCCGTCACCCTCAGAAATAGCATCTACGGGGCATTCGGAAGCGCAAGCGCCACAGCTGATGCAATCGTCGTTTATAACATATGCCATTTGACACACCTCCTTAATAACATTACATGCATTATATTATATTACAAAAGTAACCCGATTTCAAGTCCTTTTACAATATTTATTAATCTTCGAGTTCTTTAAGCTGCTTAAGATCCTCGCTGTCCTGATCCTTGCGCGAGCCTTTTTTAAGAACCTTTACATCCTTTGCGTTGTATTCCTTTAAGGTTTTGTTGTCCGCATCGCCAATGCTTACGGTAACAAGTCCCTTAAGAACGCTTGTTGCAGTTACAATACCCTTGCCGTCGGCTGTTTCTACAAGTGAGCCTAGGCCGGGAATCTTTTTGTGGAGAGCTTCGTATGTTGCCTGCTCGTTTTTAAGACAGCACATGAGTCTTCCGCAAGTGCCCGAAATCTTGGTGGGATTTAAAGAAAGATTCTGCTCTTTAACCATCTTTATGGAAACGGGTTCAAAGTCGCCGAGGTATGAGTTACAGCAAAGAACTCTTCCGCATACTCCCAGACCGCCTATCATCTTGGCTTCGTCACGAACGCCTATCTGTCTTAATTCTATTTTTGTCTTAAATACCGAAGCGAGGTCGCGCACAAGCTCACGAAAGTCTATTCTTCCGTCTGCGGTAAAGTAGAAAAGTATCTTGTTGTGGTCAAAGGTATATTCCACATCTATAAGCTTCATATCCAGACCGTGCTTTTCTATCTTCTTGCGACAGGTTTCAAAAGCCTCTGCCTCGTTCTTTTTGTTCTGTGCTACGGTTCTGTCATCCTCGGGAGTAGCTATACGAAGTACCTTTTTTAAGGGTGCTACGATTTTATTCTCTTCTACGAGCTTTTCGCCTATAACAGCCTGACCGTATTCTATACCGCGTGCTGTTTCCACAACAACATGCATACCGTCTTCTATTTTAAAGCCGCAGGGGTCAAAATAATATATCTTGCCCATTTTTTTGAAGCGAACTCCTGTAACTTTTACCATCTTTTTATTCCTTTCTATCTCATTTCGGTACGGCACTTTAAAAGCATTATCGTAACTGCCATGTTGAAGTTTCCGCTTGCGCCTTTTTGCGAAAGAGTGTCCTTTATATGATTTATGATATTAGATATTTTAGCTTCCGAAAGACGGGAAGCGAAATCATCTATATAATTAGCCTTGTCTTTATTTATGATATCTTCGGAAAGACCCATCTTCCTGAAGTATATATCCCTTGCAAACGAGAGCATTATCTCCATGACCTCGCGAGAGCGGGTTTTGTATTTGTCGAGCCTTTTTGCTCCTTCGTAGGGCGAAAAGGGTTCTTCCCATCGAATGGAGAAAAACACATCCGCAATCTCATCGCGAAATTCCGTGTACTCGCTGTCTTCCATGAGCTTTTTTAACTTGCCCGGATTGCCTCCGCTAATGGATACGAGGTAATCGTCAACACCAAAAAAGCTCTTTAGTACGCGTGGGGGAAGCGGTTTTAGGTTAACCGTAACAGAGCGCGACTGTATGGTGGAAAGTATTGGTGCCATGCTTTTAGTAAGCAGGAAAAACACGACCTTTTCGGGCGGTTCTTCTATCATCTTGAGCATTGCGTTCTGTGCGCCGTCGGTAGCAAGCTCCATTTCGTCTGCTACAATGGCTTTGTACGATGCCATGGCAGGCTTGGTGTATACCTCCTGCTTTATGGCGCGCACACGGTCAACACCGAGCGAGGCTTTGTCCGCCTCTCTTGTAAGATACACCGCATCGGGATGGCAATTTGCCTCGAGGCTCTTGCATGAAGGGCAAACCCCGCACGAAGAATGTGTATCGCAAAAAAGAAGCGAAAGTATATAGTTTGTAAGGGTTTTCTTGCCCATGCCCTCGGGTGCATTTATGATGTATGCCTGAGCCAAGCGGTCGCTTTTTATTATATTTTCAAAAAGACGGGCTTCGTCCTCTCTTCCGTAGGGAATGTTCATATATCAACCTCGTAAAATATTCTTATATAATTATATACTCTAAGTCGTTTAAAATCAAGTGTTTTATTCTCCCACATGCTCTATAGCTCCATCTTTGGTAAGGATAATTGCCTTTGCATCTTTAAATCCGGACAAAATATCCTCTGCTCTTTTTGTGCCCGAAACAAATATAGCTGTAGAAAGCGCATCTGCCAGAGCAGAATCCTCCGAAATGACGGTAACACTCTCTATATCTGTGTCGGCAGGGTAGCCTGTCTTGGGGTCTAGGATGTGATGATATCTCTTGCCGTCTTTTTCGAAGTGTCTTTCGTATGCTCCGCTTGTTACCACCGAAGTATCGCTAACCTCGCACACGGTAAAGTACTCACCGCGCGGTTTAAATGGAGTCTGGATTCCTATCTTTTTGTCGCCGAGAGCATATATATTACCGCCCAAATCTATTATGGCATCTTTAACTTTTGCCTTTTTTAAAATCTTCATAGCGCGCGATGCCGCATAGCCCTTGGCAACAGCACCAAGGCTTATGCTCATGCCGTCCCTTGCAAGACATACGGACTTATCCGCTTCGTTTAAAAGCACATCCTTGTAATTTACGATTTCAAGGAGATTTTGTATATCTTCCTTCTTGGGAACTTCGGGATTTGATGAAGTAAAATTCCACTTTTCCGAAAGGGGATTTACGGTTATGTCAAAAGCACCGTCTGTCTTGTCCGACACCATAAGCGACATCTTGATAAGCTCATAGGTTTCGTCCGATACCTTTACATATGTGCCTGCCTTGGCGGAATTGATTTTGTATATATCGCTTCCTTCTGTCGTGGCACTCATAAGCTCATCTATACGCTTAACCTCCGCTATTGCCTTTTGCGCGGTTTCCTCGGCAGAGGCAGAGCGCAGGGTAACGGATATTACCGTGTTCATTGCATAATCCGTCTGCGAATATTCGCGTGGCATACAAAGCACAAGTACAAGTATTATGGCTATGGCAATAAGTGAAAATATTATCTTTTTCACTCTGTCACCTCATTGCAAGAGAGAATATAGTCTATTACCTCGTCTGCCTTTTCAAAGGCTTTGTCGGTTTTGCCCTTTTTGATTTCGCTCTCGGGGCGACGGCGAAGTGCAACATACAGATTTTCGGTATCTATACCGCACTCTTCGAGGAAAGAATTGCCCTTTACGCTTATGCCCGAAATATATTTTGTTTCCGCGTCGGTAAAGGTTTCGTGCTCATCGCCTGCAAACTCGGACAAATCCGAAAAATATCCGGGATAGTCTTCCAGAGCGTACTTGTGTACCAAAGCCACGGTATGGTCGCCCGCGTGCATAACCGCCTGAATCTTGTTCATGGTTGCTTCGTCGGTTGCGCTGTCTACATCGAAGCCGTAGAGAACTATATCAAGGTAGAAGCTGTCTGTGCCGTCTCCGTCTACATCTTCTACAAGGCCTTCCTTTCTGAGCTCTTTTTCCATAATTTCGGAATTTTCTGCCGATATGTATGCATCGGAAAAATAGAGTATCTTAAGATCGGGAATTGTCTTTTCCGCGCATGACTTAAAGCCCATTATAAGAACTATTGCAATAAAAATAACCGCAATGGTTATTCCTTTGTAATGATACCAGAAATTTTCGAGTCTTTCTTTCATAAAAGTATCCTCCTGCAAATCAATAATATCATTATAGATTATATACCTCGCTATGTCAATCAACGTATTTGAACAAATTGTAAAATAATTTTGAATTTTATACGATAGTGTGCTATACTGTTTTGGGTGATATATTTGAACGATTTTGAGCTTTCTTTAAAAATTGCGCAAAAAGTCAATAGTTTCGGCGGAAAGGCTTACTTTGTAGGTGGCTTTGTCCGCGACCGCCTCATGGGAAAAGTAAGTAGCGATATTGATATAGAAATCCACGGCATAAAGGCAGAAAAGCTGTCCGATATACTCTCGGAATTCGGAACTGTTCTTACCTACGGCAAGAGCTTTGGTATATTTGCTGTAGAGGGTTACGGTGTGGATATAGCCCTTCCGCGAACAGAAAAACCCACAGGCAAGGGGCACAGGGATTTTGCCATACATTCCGACCCGTTTTTGGGCGAGGAAGAGGCGGCAAGAAGGCGCGACTTTACCGTAAATGCTCTTATGCAGGATGTACTCTCGAGTAAGGTGCTGGACTTCTTTGGCGGTACAGATGACCTTAAGAGAAAGATAATCCGCCA
>JAZLCB010000082.1:0-7014 GCA_045614005.1 Clostridia bacterium | reverse complement strand
CAAAATGCTCGTAAATACCTCGTATGTACTTGCGCTTTTTCCTTGTATTGAGCGAAAAAACCAAACAAAAAATTTGAAAAACCCCCAAAACTAAAAATCGGAATTTCCCAAGGCGGAAGGACGAAGGAATACGGGGTATTCCGAGCCCGACAACAAAGGGAAAAATGATTTTTAGTTTTGAGGGCATGTTCAGCTATTAACACAACTGCTTTCGCCTTCGGGCTCGCCCAAGCTTCGCGTGGGTTCGATTGACTCATTCTGCATCTTTTTTTCCTATCTCCTACGGGATGTAAAAAGCGCAGAACACAAAAGGCAAATGAGATTATATAAAAAAGTGCTAATGTGCTTTTAAAGTGTTAAATTAAGTCAATAAATAACACGTTAAAATCTTGACAATTCAAATCAAAATTGATAAAATCAAATCAATTCAAAACTTTAAAAAGGGTGGTTAAAATGACAGAAAATTATATGGTATGTAATTGCAAACAGGTAAGCTACAGCGACATAGCTGATGCCGTTCAGAATAACACCAAATTTGATGATGTGTTAAAGGCTTTCGAAAGCGTTCAGAAGATAACAAACTGTTCCACAGGTTGCGGCGGTTGCCACCAAAAGGTACTGGATATCATATCCAATATATTGAGCGGAGCGGAAATATAAGTACATAAAAGGCGGCAAAAACAAACGATGTTTTTTGCAGCCTCAGACTGTCGAAAAAGAACGCACCGCAAAGTGAATACAAAAAATTCAAGCTCATTAGTAAAGAATATTACATCATTACTAATGAGCTTTTTTATTTATGTAGCTTTTGTCATAAATGCCAAAAGCCGATATTTTATACACTTTGCTTACTTCGTCATCGCTCATTGCCGTACCTTTGTACTGCCTGCTTCGCGCTTCCTCGTCTGCGTCCATTTTCGTTCGTCCTATCAGCGTGTCGACTTTATCGACACGCTGAGGCTGCAAAAACAAACGATGTTTTTTGCAGCCTTTTGTTTTGCTACTTGTTATTTTCGCAAAAAAGTGGTAAAATAAATACATAATGGGTTAGTATATAAAAATTCGGGAAAGGAGGATAAACGGTGCAGGATTTTAAGGTGGCATCACCCTACGAACCAAAGGGCGACCAGATTAAAGCGATAGATGAGCTTGCCAAAGGAATTACAGAGGGTATGCGCGGTCAGACGCTCCTCGGTGTTACAGGCTCGGGCAAGACTTACACCATAGCCAAAACTATAGAAAAAGTAAATAAACCTACACTTGTGCTTGCACACAACAAGGTGCTTGCGGCACAGCTCTGCAGTGAGTTTAAGGAGTTCTTTCCCAATAATGCGGTAGAGTATTTTGTGTCCTACTACGATTACTATCAGCCCGAAGCATACATTCCGAGCACCGATACCTTTATCGAAAAGGATTCCTCCATGAATGAGGAGATAGACCGTCTGCGCCATAGTGCAACTGCGGCACTTTTTGAGCGCAGGGATGTTATCATAGTTGCCAGCGTTTCGTGTATATACGGTCTGGGAGACCCCGACGACTACAAAAACCTTATGCTAAGCCTCAGAGTAGGCAACGAATACGACAGAGACATGCTCCTGCGTAAGCTTGTGGATATGCAGTACAGACGAAACGACATAAGCCTTGAGCGTGGTACATTCCGCGTGCGTGGTGATGTACTCGAGGTGCTCCCCGTAGGTCAGGGCGAGAAGGCGGTAAGAATAGAATTCTTCGGCGATGAGATAGACCGTATCTGCGAGATAGATACCGTAACGGGCGAGGTTACTGCCATGCGAACTTACACGGCACTCTTTCCCGCTTCGCACTATGCCACAACCGCAGAAAAGATGCGAAGAGCTATCGGCACTATATCCGATGAGCTAACCGAGCGTCTTGCAGAATTAAAATCACAAAACAAGCTTCTTGAAATGCAAAGACTCGAACAGCGTACCAACTACGACCTCGAAATGATGCAGGAGATAGGCTTTTGTCAGGGTATAGAAAACTACTCGCGTCACATAAGTGGCAGAGAACCGGGTAGTGCACCGTATACACTAATTGACTATATGCCCGATGATTTTCTTCTTGTAATAGATGAGTCGCATGTTACAATACCTCAGGTAAGAGCAATGTACGCAGGCGACCGTTCGCGTAAAACCACCCTTGTTGACTACGGATTCCGACTCCCGTCGGCATTTGACAACAGACCGCTTTGCTTCGAAGAATTTGAAAAGAAGATAAATCAGGTGGTGTTTGTAAGTGCTACCCCTGCCGACTACGAAAAGGAACATTCCTCCAAGGTGGTAGAGCAGGTAATCCGTCCTACAGGACTTGTAGACCCCGAGGTTATAGTGCGCCCCGTCAAGGGTCAGGTAGACGACCTCATAGGCGCTATAAACGAAGTAACCGATAAGAATCAGAGAGTGCTTGTAACCACTCTTACCAAGAAGATGGCAGAATCACTCACCGACTATCTGCACGATGTCGGCATAAAAGTCCGCTATCTTCACAGCGATGTAGAAACCATAGAAAGAATGGAAATAATTAGGGATTTGCGTCTTGGTGTGTTCGATGTACTCGTGGGTATAAACCTCCTGCGAGAGGGACTCGACATACCCGAGGTAAGTCTTGTTGCAATATTAGATGCCGACAAAGAGGGCTTCCTCCGAAGCGAAACCTCGCTTATACAGACTATAGGCAGAGCCGCGCGTAATGCCGAGGGCAGAGTAATAATGTATGCCGATGAGATAACGCGTTCCATGAAGAGTGCCATAGACGAAACCAACCGCCGACGCGCTCTGCAGGAAGAATTCAACCGTGAGCACGGTATAGTGCCCGCCACCATAACCAAGGATGTACGAGGCATCATAAAGACTTATGTAGAGGAAGATTCTTCCATAGATACTTCGGAAGAAATGAGCATGGAAGAGAGAATTGCAAACCTTACACTTCTTATGCAAAAGGCGGCACAAGAGCTCGAATTTGAAGAGGCGGCACGCCTTAGAGACGAAATAACAAGAATCAGAAAGCAAAACGAAAGGTAGAACAGTATGCCAAAGGATACAATATATATTCGTGGTGCAAGAGAGCACAACCTCAAAAATATAGATATATCCATTCCCAGAGATAAGCTTGTGGTATTTACGGGGCTTTCAGGCTCGGGTAAGTCTTCGCTTGCCTTTGATACCATATATGCCGAGGGTCAGCGCAGATATGTTGAGTCGCTCTCCTCGTATGCAAGACAGTTCTTGGGACAGATGGATAAGCCCGATATAGACTATATCGAGGGGCTTTCGCCTGCAATCAGCATAGATCAGAAAACCACAAGCCACAACCCTCGTTCCACCGTGGGTACGGTTACTGAAATATACGATTACTTCCGACTTCTCTTTGCAAGGATAGGTATTATGCATTGTCCCAAATGCGGTAAAAAAATACAGTCGCAGACCATAGACGAAATTGTGGATTCCGTTATGGCACTCGGCGAGGGTACTAAACTGCAGATACTTGCACCCATAGTAAGGGAGAAGAAGGGAACACATCAGAAAGTGTTTGAAAATGCCAAGAAAAACGGCTTTGTCCGTGTGCGTGTAAATGGCGAAATACGCGACCTTTATGAAGATATAGAACTCGAAAAGAACAACCGCCACACCATAGAAATAGTGGTAGACAGAATTGCCGTAAAGGACGGTATAATGTCCCGAATTGCCGATTCCATGCAGACCGCACTCGAAATGGGAGGCGGTATAGCACTTGCCGTACTGACAGACGGCACAGAGCATGTGTACAATCAGAATTTTGCCTGCCGTGATTGCGGTATAAGTATGGAGGAGATGACACCGCGTTCGTTCTCGTTCAATAGCCCCATAGGTGCGTGCAAGGAGTGTCTCGGACTCGGTATGCTCATGGAGATAGACCCTGAGCTTGTTATTGCCGACGCATCAAAATCCGTATTTGACGGCGGTATAGATGTATGCGGATTCAAAAATATAGGCGATGACGGTTCTTATTCTCGCCTTTGGATAGAAGCTCTCGGCAAAAAGCACGGTTTTAACCCCAACAAGCCCATAGAGGATTTAACCGAGGAAGAATACAATCTTGTAATGTACGGAAGCGACGAGCTTCTTACCATTGTATATATGGGTGAGAAGAAAACCCGCGTTTTCGAGGGTATAATAAACACGCTCAAAAGACGCTACAAGGATTCGTTTTCGTCATTTATGAAAGCAGAGATAGAGTCGCTTATGAGCAGTAACCCCTGCCCCTCATGTAATGGCAGAAGACTTCGCGACGAAATCCTTGCAGTTACCGTAGGCGATAAGAACATAGCCGAGGTGTGCGAAATGAGTATCCGCGATACCAAGGATTTCTTTGATTCGCTCACCTTTACCGATACAGAAATGATAATTGCAAAGCAGATTTTAAAGGAAATAAATTCGCGTCTTCAGTTTCTTATAGATGTCGGTCTTGACTATCTTACCCTTGCGCGAAGTGCAGGTTCTCTTTCGGGCGGTGAGGCACAGCGTATACGCCTTGCCACACAGATAGGCTCCAGCCTTATGGGCGTGCTCTATATTCTTGACGAGCCCTCAATAGGCTTGCATCAGCGTGATAATGACAAGCTCCTTGCCACATTAAAGAAGCTTCGCGACCTCGGCAACACACTCATAGTGGTAGAGCACGACGAGGACACCATGCGCGCGGCAGACCATATTGTAGACATAGGACCGGGTGCAGGTATTCACGGCGGTTATGTTGTAGCCGAGGGCACAATCGAAGATATAGAAAAATGCGAAGAAAGCATAACAGGTGCGTACCTTAGCGGAAAAAGAAAGATAGAAGTTCCCGAAAAGCGTCGCAAAGGCAGTGGCAAGAGCCTTATCGTAAAGGGTGCTTCGGAAAATAACTTGAAGGATATAGATGTTGAATTTCCCTTGGGTAAATTCATATGTGTTACAGGTGTTTCCGGTTCGGGTAAGTCCTCGCTTGTAAACGAAATACTAAATAAGAGCCTTTCCGCAAAGCTCAACCGTGCAAGGAAAAAGGCAGGTAAGCACAAGAGCATAAAAGGTGTGGAAAATTTAGACAAGGTAATTAGCATAGACCAGTCGCCCATAGGCAGAACACCGCGTTCTAATCCTGCTACCTATACAGGTGTATTCGGCGATATACGAAATGTCTTTTCGCAGACCAACGAAGCAAAGCTTCGTGGCTATCAGCCGGGCAGATTCAGCTTTAATGTATCGGGCGGAAGATGCGAGGCTTGTCAGGGCGACGGTATCATAAAGATAGAGATGCACTTCCTTTCGGATGTATATGTACCCTGCGAGGTATGTAAGGGCAAGAGATATAACAGAGAAACTCTCGAGGTTAAATTCAAAGGTAAGAATATAAGTGATGTACTCGATATGACTGTAGAGGAAGGACTCAGCTTCTTTGAAAACATACCCAAAATCCGCAGAAAACTGCAGACTCTCTACGATGTTGGTCTCGGATATATAAAGATAGGTCAGCCCTCCACACAGCTTTCGGGCGGGGAGGCACAGAGAGTAAAGCTTGCTACCGAGCTTAGCCGTAAGTCTACGGGCAGAACTCTGTATATACTCGATGAGCCCACCACGGGACTCCATACTGCAGATGTTCACAAGCTCATAGAGGTACTGAGCATCCTTGCAGACAGCGGTAATACGGTGGTTGTAATAGAACACAACCTTGATGTTATAAAGATTGCCGACCACATTATAGACCTTGGACCCGAGGGTGGCGACAAGGGCGGTACTCTCGTTTGCTCGGGTACTCCTGAGGATGTGGCAAAGTGTGATGAGTCGCACACGGGCAGATATCTTAAGAAAATGCTTAAATAGATTGGGGTGAGCTCATGGGAATATTTGAACTCTTTTCGAGTGTCATAAAGTTTGTACTTATAGGGATAGTGTATCTTTTTATCTTAAAGGTGGTAAAGATGGTGTATCTTGACATATCAGATACCCGAAGAGCTCGCAGACAGCTCACAGGCGATACCGCCTATCTTAAGTATTCGGGCAAGAAAAAGGACCTCGACTTTAAGGTATACGATACCTATCCTTTGGGTGAGGACACACTTATAGGCAGAACCCGCAAGAATGATATCTGTTTGCCGTCTCCCGTTATATCCTCAAACCACGCAAGAATATTCTTTGCCGATGGTGAGTTTTATATAGAGGATCTCGGAAGCAAAAACGGAAGCTTCGTAAACGGCAAACAGATTGTAAATCATCCTGCTCTGATTAAAAACGGTGACAAAATAGCTATCGGAAACATAAAGTTTGTCTTTGTAGACGAAAACAAGGAATAGAGGTGTACTGTATGAAATTTCGGTTTGGTGCAGTATCGCTTGTACTCATATTCAATATAATATGTTTTTTGCTTCTGTGCCTTTTTCCTCATGTAGATCGCAAAATGCTTCTTGTTTCCATGGGGCTTTGCTGTGGTGCAATACTTATAACATACATTGCCATATATGCCTTTGACCTTGGCGACCCGTATCCTTTTTTGGTTGTTGCTATGCTCTCGTCACTTAGTATAATCATACTGTACAGCCTCGGTATTCAGCAGAGCGCTCAGTACGAAAATCCTGCAAAATCGCTTATTACGATTGCGCACAATCAGCTCAAATGGTTTTTGGTTGGCTTGGGCATATTTTATGTAAGCTATTTTGTGTACAGAATCTTTAACGGTTGGAAGAGGCTCACATCGGTGTACATAATAGCTACGATCGGGCTTTTTGGTATTACGCTTACTTTGGCAACGGCGTTAGGCGGTGCGCGCAACTGGATTGAAATCGGCGGTGTGGGAATACAGCCGTCCGAAATTATAAAACTCTGTTTTTGTTTTGCGGTAGCTTCGATTTTTTCTGCCAAGCCAAAGCTCGAGGGCTTTGTGCAAAAGACAATAAGCATCAAAAAGCAGGACTTGGTTGTGGCGGTATTTGTGTATATGTGTTTACTGCTCTTTCTTATTCAGGGCGAGCTCGGTACT
>JAZLCB010000081.1:0-8093 GCA_045614005.1 Clostridia bacterium | reverse complement strand
CGACTTGAATTTTGAGTTACATCATAGTCTCCCTCAAAAGTATCCATTAAATACATCATATCTGTTTTTCGCTTTGCAATACAATTGTTAAAGCGCGTAATTCCGAATGCATTTATATACTCATCGGGGTCTTTTTTGTCCTTAAGATTAAGAACGGATATAGCTACATCGTGCTCTCGCAAAAGCGTTATGGCTTTGTTTGTAGCCTTTCTACCCGCGCCGTCGCTGTCGTAGCAGATTACCACTTCTTTAAATTCAGAGGCAAGTATTTTAGCCTGTTGTGAGGTAAGTGCCGTTCCCAGCGTTGCAACGGTGTTTACATATCCGTTTTTAGCAAGGGCAATAACGTCCATATAGCCTTCTACCAAAACTACAAAATCCTTACCCGAACGCCTTGCGACATTTAGGAAATAAAGATTTCGGCTTTTGTTGAATACAGGGGTGTCGGGCGAGTTCAGATACTTAGACTTACTGTCGCCAAGCGTTCTGCCGCCAAATCCGATTACGCGGTTTCGCGTGTCGAATATGGGGAACATAACCCTGTCGCGGTAGAAGTCGTAGTACCTGCCGTTGTCTCCGCTTTTTATAAGACCTGCTTTGAGAATAAGGCTCTCGGTGTAACCCAATCCCGTGAGATGTTTAAGAAGTGCATCCCAGCTGTCCTTGGCATGTCCCATATAGAACTTCTTTGCGTCGGCACCTGTGAGACCGCGTTTCTTTAAATACTCAACAGCCTTTTTGCCGTCTTTTAAGTTAGCATAGAAATAATCTGCCGCAGCTTGGTTTATCTCGTATATAGACTCTCTTTCCTTAGCGAGAACAGCGTGCTTGGCACTATCCTTTTCGCTCGGTTTGGGCAGAGTGATATTTGCCCGCTCGGCAAGCTTTTCCACAGCCTCTACAAAAGACATATTTTCAATTTTCATTATGAAGTGGATAACATTTCCGCCTTCTCCGCAACCAAAGCAATGAAAGATGCCCTTTTGGGGCGATACAGAAAACGAAGGCGTCTTCTCATTGTGAAAAGGACAAAGTCCTACATATGAGCTGCCCGCCTTCTTGAGATGTACATATTGTGAAATAACGTCGCGGATATCGTTTTTGTCTGCCACTTCGCGTATTAAATATTCAGGATATAAAGGCATAATCATCCTCCTATATATCCTATTCGACAAAAAACAAAAAATCCCTTTAAAATTTTGGACTCGGCATAAACAAATCGTTAAATAACTTTATGCAGTAATTGTCCGTCATGCATGAAATATAATCGCACACTACAGTGTGTATATCCCAATCGGCAAGAAGATTCTTGAATTCCGACGGGAGCTTTGCAGGATTGTTACTGAAATACTTATAAATCTTCTCTATAACCATGTACGGCTGATAGTCCTTTACAGAAAGTTTTTCGTAAACTTCCGAGAACATAAACTGCCTCAGAGCAAGCATATCCTTCTCTACCTGCTCGGTCATGGAGATGTATCCGTTTTTACTGCTTTGGGTAACTATGTCTGTTATAAGTGAATCTATTCTCTTGGAGTGTCTGCCTCCTATGGAGTACATAAGTGCAGGCGGAAGGTCCGCCTTGGCAATTACGCCCGCTTCAATAGCATCGTCTATATCGTGATTTATGTAAGCGAATCTGTCGGCGTATTTTATTACCATACCTTCCATGGTGCAGGCTGTATTATCGCCCGAGTGGTTTAGGATGCCGTCTCTCACCTCGTGGGTAAGGTTCATTCCTTCGCCGTCCTTTTCCAACACATCGGCTACTCTGAGGCTCTGTTCGTAGTGACGAAAACCGTTTGGATTAAGTGCATCCAGCGCTCTCTCGCCCGAATGACCGAATGGTGTGTGACCCAAGTCGTGACCCATGGCGATAGCCTCGGCAAGATCCTCGTTTAATCTTAAAGCACGGCATATGGTGCGGGCTATCTGCGAAACCTCGAGCGTATGTGTAAGACGAGTGCGGAAATGGTCGTTATCCGCAAGGATAAATACCTGTGTCTTGTGCTTTAGTCTTCTAAACGATTTGGAATGTACGATTCTGTCCCTGTCTCGGCAAAATTCCGTTCGTATGGAACACTTATCTTCAGGATGTTGTCTACCCTTACTTTCTTTTGCCTTGCAGGCATTTTCGGATAAAATTTCGTATTCTGTATTTTCGTACTGTTCTCTTATAGACAGCATACTATCACCCCTTATAAATTCTACTGTATTATACCAAAAAAAGAATGTAAATTCAATATTTTTTGACTTTTTGATTTTTTTGTGATATCATAACTATATATTGCAGAAAGGCAGATGCCGTATGAAGATACAACAATCCCAAGAAAATTACCTTGAAACCATATATGTACTTAAGAAAAAGAACGGTTTTGTCCGCAGTGTAGATGTAGCCAATGAGCTTGATTTTACCAAAGCCAGCGTTTCTGTAGCTATGAAGTCGCTGAGGGAAGCAGGCTATGTAACCGTAGATGCAGACGGTGGTATATCGCTTACCGAACTTGGACTCACAGTTGCGCAGAGTATGTACGAAAGGCACGAAGTTATAGCCGATGTACTCATATCACTTGGGGTATCGCCCGAAACTGCATACGAAGACAGTTGCAAGATAGAGCATGTTTTAAGTGAAGAAACATTTATAAAAATCAAAGAATATTTAGAAAAAATCCGCGAAAATTAATTCGCGGATTTTGTTATTTACTAAGTATTTTGATGGCTTCGGAAACAGTTGACACAGGCACTATATCTATGCCTCCTATTTCGCGGGCTTCTTTTGCATTGTCTTTGGGAACAATACACCTTGTAAAGCCGAGCTTTTTGGCTTCGGCAACACGCCTTGCCGTAAAGCTTATCGAACGTACCTCGCCTGTTAAACCAACTTCGCCAAGAATAAGGGTTTTGCCATCTATAACAAAGTTTTTGAAGTTGGATGCAACAGCAGTGATTATTGCAAGATCCGATGCGGTTTCTGTAATTCTGAGACCGCCTACAACGTTGATGTATACATCCTGACTCTGCATGGAATAGCCGAGCTTCTTTTCCAAAATTGCAACAAGCATGGTTGCTCTGCCGTGGTCTACTCCCGTAACCATTCTGCGAGCCATGGCATAGCCTGTGGAAGCAGAAAGCGCCTGAATTTCGGCAAGCATGGGGCGAGAGCCTTCTATGGTGCACACAATAGCCGAGCCCGACATATCCTCGGGTCTGCCCGAAAGCATGGCGGCAGAAGGATTTGCCACTTCTTTAAGTCCCGAATCGGTCATCTCAAAAACACCTATTTCGTTAGTAGAACCAAAACGATTTTTAACAGTACGAAGTATTCTGTAGCTCTGCTGACCTTCGCCCTCAAAATAGAGAACGCAGTCTACCATATGCTCAAGAACTCTTGGTCCTGCAATGCTACCCTCTTTGGTAACATGGCCTACTATAAACACGGCAATATTACTCTCTTTAGCAAGGTGCATGAGATAATGAGTTGCCTCCCTCACCTGCGATACGCTACCGGGTGCGGAGGATACCTCTTCGCGATACATAGTCTGTATGGAATCCACTATCATAACAGCAGGTTTTTCGCTGTTGGCGTGGTGTATTATACTGTCGAGATTGGTTTCGGGAAGAAGTTTTAAATTTTTGCCCGAAACACCGAGTCTTGTGGCACGCATCTTAATCTGCTGACCCGATTCTTCGCCCGAAACATAGAGAACGGGATAATTTTCGCCAAGGCACTCACATATCTGCAAAAGAAGTGTAGATTTGCCTATACCGGGGTCACCGCCTACAAGCACCATAGAACCGCGCACTATACCGCCACCGAGAACTCTGTCAAGTTCGCCCGTTCCGGTGGAAATACGTTCTCCTTCGGTATGGCTTATTTCTGTAAGAGTCATAGGCACAGTCTTTGGCACAAAGCTATCCTTTGCACTCTGATACTTACCCGCGGGTATTTCTACCTCTTCTGCAAAAGTATTCCAATTATTGCAAGAGGGACATTTTCCGAGCCATTTTAAGCTCTGAAAGCCACATTCATTGCACACAAATTTTGTTTTACCCTTCATATGTATAAACTCCAAATCATGATTATATACATAGTCTACTACATTTTGGATTTAAAGTCCAGCAGTTTTTTGATTTGGAGTTACAAGCAGCTGTTATTTATTTAAGCCTCTGTCTATATCATTCATAGCACCATCAAAGGTGTCATCAACAGCGTTTATGCCGTCTTTTATGGCTCTGCCTGTGGAATCAACACCGTCTTTCAAGTCGTCGGTAACAGAATCTTTTTTGTCGGTGTTTTTATCCTCTTTGTCCTCTACCATGCCGTCTGTCTTGGTGCCGCCATCGCCTACATCATCTGTCTGGATATTGCCCTTGTCCCCTGCTTCGCCATCGTTCATACTGCAACCGCATGAGCAGAAAGTGGTAATAATAAGTGTGAGACTTAAGAAAAGTGTTAAGAGTTTTTTCATAATATCTTCCTTTCAGGATTTTTTCAGTACTTATTATTTGTTTACAAACTCAAAATATGCAAAAATCCCAAAATTAAAGTCAGGGTTGACTTTGATTTTGGGATTTTGCTTTGCTACTTAAAAAATTCTTACTTTATAGAATTTTCATAGGATTCAATCATCTTCTTAACCATCTGGCCACCAACAGAACCTGCCTGCTTAGAAGTTAAGTCGCCATTGTATCCGTTCTTTAAGTTAACGCCTACTTCAGATGCAGCTTCCATCTTGAATCTTTCCATTGCATCCTTAGCTTCGGGAACAACATGCTTACCTGCCACAAAAATCACCTCCATTTGTTTTGTCGTATCTAATTTGCGTAAAAAGTGATAGAAATAAACAGGTAATTTTTGCAAAATAATAGGATTAGTAAAAAAGCGCAGTTCGCTTATTCTGCATCATTTTTTACTAATCCTATCAAAAAAGACTGTAAAAACAAAGTTTTTTACAGTCTTTATTCTTTGGGTATTTCATATGCGAGGGCATGATTGGTGTAGCGTTTGTCCTCGGTAACATCGCGGATAACGCGTATGTATTCGGGTAGCGAAAACTCCTCGTCTTCGCTCAAAAGCTCAACCTCTGCAAAAGCTTGCTTACTCCAGAAAGAAAATACATCTACTTCTATAGTGTGTCCGTCGTGCGGTATACAATAGCGTGTTTTGTAGATGATGTTAAACCTTTCGTCTGCACGTTTTTTTAGTTCTTCGTACTCCTCGCAGGATATAAGCTTTTCTTCCTCGATACGAGTCATATCCGTAACAGGGATTTTGATTGTATGATAATACAGGTAATCTCCATCTTTGCCACGCTTTCGTATGCGCTCGGATGCACCGCTTTCATTTTTAAGATATATCTGTTCTATCTCCGTATATTCGGACACGATTTTAAGATGCTCGATATCGGGATACTTAATAAGATACTTTTTTTCGATTTCTAAATTATTTGTGTTCATTTAAACCGAGATTCTCCATTAATTTTGCTACTTTTGTTTGCTTTTCTTCTGTTATGTTCGAATTATGCTTCATTATTATAAGTTGGTTTTTCGCCTTGTCTTTAAAGATGATTCTGAACCACCTTTTAACTTCATAAAACGGTGTAAGTACGGGGTACTCTTTTATTATAGGATATATAACCTTGAGAGTATCATATGGCATAAAAATTCTTTCCATAAGATTTTTGAATTTTGTGCCGTTGTGCGCAAGTGATGCTGCAACTTGATTTTCAAAATTGCCATATATACCCGCATTGAATATATAATCTGACATCAGCTCCGTTGTAACATCAGACTCACCTTTGCCAAACCAAGCATGTGCAGTTTTAAAAGCCTCATCCGAAAATTTTGTTATTCCGGCTTCATCGGTAAGCTTTTTTAATTCTTCTTTATTATAGTCAAACTTTGTATCTATAATATACAAATCAAGAAACGGTCTGATACCGCAACCACCATTTATAACATGCTTTACCATATGAATTAAATGATACAATACAAAAAACTCTTTTTTGAGCTCGCATTTATACTCATAACCATTACAAGAGTCGGCATATTCCCATACTCTGTCGAGAATTTTCTTTCGATTATCCTCGGCAGTATATAGTATATGATGCAGTTCCAGCTCTACTTCCGATGGTGCGAACATACCCACATCGTGAGGGCTTCTTGTGCGCTGTTCATAGCTTAGTTTGCTCTTTAGTGCGTCGCAAGCTCTTTCGAGGTCTTCGGGATGGATAAGGGCATCTATATCACAGCTTTCACGCATTTCGGGCTTGGGATAATACGCACGAAGCACCGAGCCTTTGAGAAGAATAAATTGTATCCCCTCTTCTTCAAACAATGTAGATATACTTTCCAGTTCGTGCTTAATCTGCTCTGTAACATACAAGTTGGCAAGCTGAGCATTAAAGAACGCTTGCTTGGCTTCGCCATCTATCAAGCCAAGGTCAGAAAGTGCCTCTGCAACGATGGCAACAACACCCTGAGAAACGGAAATTTCGTATACCAAACTAAGGTCATCATACGAAATGCCATTTGCAAATTCATCCGAAAGTGATGCACCTGTAATTTTGTATCTTATTAATTCCAATGTGAGTCTTTGGGGTGTTGTCATCATGTTACCAACCTATATGTTATAAAATTTCTTGTACCAAGTTGCAAACTCTCTTAAACCATGTCTTAAAGACGTATTTGGTCTAAAGCCTAAATCTTCCTCCAAAGCAGAGGTATCAGCAAAAGTAACGGGTACATCACCCGGTTGCATCGGTACGAGTTTTTTGTGTGCTTCAAAATCATAATCCGACGGAAGTACGCCTTCAGACACAAGTTCCTCCTGCAAAATGCTTACAAAATCCAAAAGGTTTTCGGGATTACTATTGCCTATGTTGTAAACCTTGTACGGCGGAAGCGGAAGACCATCCTCACCGTTTTGTCTTTCGGGGGCGTGCATCATAACACGCTTAACACCCTCTACTATATCGTCTACATATGTAAAATCTCTCTTGCAATTACCATAGTTGAATATCTCTATGGTTTTGCCTTCAATGAGTTTATTTGTAAAGCCGAAATATGCCATATCCGGTCTTCCTGCAGGGCCATAAACCGTAAAGAAACGAAGTCCTGTAGACGGAATGTTATATAGCTTACTGTATGCGTGAGCCATAAGCTCATTTGACTTTTTGGTTGCGGCATAGAGCGATACGGGGTTGTCTACCTTGTCATCTGTACTGTACGGAACTTTCTTGTTACTTCCATACACACTTGAACTGGAAGCATAGACAAGATGCTCAACACCTTTTTTGCCATCATTATATGAATGGCGACAAGCCTCCAGAATATTATAAAAGCCTATAAGGTTTGCCTCTATGTATGCACCGGGATTGGTTATGGAATAACGAACACCTGCTTGTGCAGCGAGATTTACCACCACATCAAATTCCCAATTCAAAAACAAATCATCTATAAGTGTCTTATCTGCAATATTCCCCTCTACAAAAGTCCACTTAACATTTGGATATTCTTCCACCATAGCATCTATCTCGCCAAGACGATAATGCTTTAATGAGACATCATAGTAATCGTTCATATTGTCTACACCTACTATGTGTATACCATCAACCGTCTTTATGAGCTCCATGACAAGATTTGCGCCTATGAAGCCTGCTGCACCTGTTACGAGTACTGTTTTATTTTCTAAAAATACATTTTGTTTCAGCATGTTATACCCTCATACTCCTTCTGTACTTTTTCGTAGCTTTCCAGATTGCCGATATCGTATCTCTTGCCGGGCATTTCCATAGCATATACCGGCATCTGTTGCGAAAGCCAAGCTATAAAGCTGCCCGGTGCGTCCGTGCCGCAGCCTTCATCAATTCCGCGCTTTACCATTCTTGCCGCATCTCTCGTATAGAAATAAAACGGAGGGCAGCACCAATTTGATTTGGGCTCTGCAGGCTTTTCCTGCATCTTCAGGACGAGGTCACTCTCGGATATTGTAAGCACACCGCTGCGCGAGAGCTTCTTCGGGTCTGCCTCGTAGTATCTCATTACGGCAGATGCCCCCTTCCCGATTGCATATTTTATAAAGCTTGTGAGAC
>JAZLCB010000080.1:0-1619 GCA_045614005.1 Clostridia bacterium | reverse complement strand
TTTTCACATCCTATCAGCAACAGCACAGCCCTTTGTAACTTACAAGAGCTGTGCTGCATTTATTAGAGAGATTAAATTTCAGGAATCTGCATTACCTGTCCGCCGTTTGCCGCAGACTCTGCAGCTATTATGCCCGGAAGTGCCATATTGATAGCAAGGTCAACATCTATAGGTGATGGCGCATCCTCGATGATACATCTTATAAAGTCTAAAACCATCTTTCTGTCTGCTCCGCCGTGTTCATCCCATGGTTCGTTAGGTTTCTTGAGTCCAAGGGGGATATCCATCTTTTCTTCGAGTGTACCGGGAACATCGGCAAATCTTGCAAAGGTGTGAGCCTTTTCGAGGGGCTTTGTAATATCTGTCTCCAAAGTACCTCTTGTACCGAAAATGGAGAAGTTGTGGTCAAAGCCGTGGTATGCACCAAAGGAAATGAGTATCTTTATAACTGCTCCCTTTTCTGTTTTAAATATTGCCGCATCGGTCTTGGTAACCTTGGCATAGGGATTGTACACAACGTCGGAGCCCATGCAGGATACACTTACACACTTATCATCGAGGATATAAAGAAGGGGTCCTAAGTTGTGTGTAAGATATTTTATGGTAGGGTTCCATAGTCTCCAATGGTCGGGATTTGCAGGTTTTTTAAAGTTTCGGTAATCGCCGGAATGTATGTACTCGCTCTCGGCGTATACTGCTTCACCGAGTTTGCCGTTTTGGTACATTTCTTTCCAAGACTGAATAAAGGTCCAGTAGCATGCATTCTCCGCATTCATGTACTTAAGATGCGGATGAGCCTTGACAGCTTCTTTAAGCATACGAGCCTCTTCCACACTGTTTATGGCGGGGATTTCGCTAAGAACGTGCTTGCCTGCTTCGAGCGCCTTTATAACATAGGGCACATGGCAAACTGCATCGGTTGCAATAAGAACAGCATCTATATCGGCATTGGCAATAAAATCATCGTAATTGTCAAAGCCCTGTACCTTGTAGCCTGCCTCCTCGCACATTTTGACACCGTCTCTTAAGGGTATCTCTGCGCGGTCGCAAACTGCGGTTATATCAAAATGTTTTGCACCAAAGGCGTTTTTGATAAGGCGTCCTCTGCGAAGGCCTACGACACCCATTTTTACAACTTTTTCTTCCATAGTTATTGCTCCTTTCGGTTTAAGCACACGGAAGTTGAACCTCGCATGGTTTTAAATCACCAATTTAGTCTAATACCGCGTAAAAACTCTTGAAAATATGTTCAATATTCTCTGCGAGTTTTTACTTGTCTTATCCAAAACTGGTAGTTTTAAAACTCTTCGACCTTAAATGCATAAAATTTAGTACAATTTTTATGCGGAGGACGAAGGTAGGCTGACGCCTTGCGAGGACGACAAATGAAAAGTGTGCAAATTTTAAAAATTTAAGGCATACGGGGTTCGACTCCCGTGTGCTTAAGCAGTTGCGTTAGTATCCGAACTCGCCAAAATCAAGTAAAATAGCCGTTTTTCTTCGTTGTCGGTCTTGAAATACGACAGTATTCCTTCGACCTGTCGCCTCGAAAAACAATCAATTTTATCTTGTTTTTGGTTCGAAGAATTTTCGGTGCTGTGTTTTTGCGTCAATGTGAG
>JAZLCB010000079.1:0-4312 GCA_045614005.1 Clostridia bacterium | reverse complement strand
CATTTCAAGGATTTCGCATACATCAGATACATGCGGTATACCAAGGTGCTGAGCGAGCTCAGGACCTATCTGTGCGGTATCAACCTTTTCAAGAAGGTTGTTTATTACAGCAATCTTGGAAGAAACCTTAGAACCACCGAGGATAGCTACGCAAGGTCTTACGGGGTTGTTTACTGCATTACCGAGGAATTCGATTTCCTTTTCGATGAGGTAACCGCAAACGGAATCTTCAACATACTTTGTTACACCAACATTGGAGCAGTGTGCTCTGTGTGCAGTACCGAATGCATCGTCTACAAATACATCTGCTAAAGAAGCGAGTTCTTCGCTGAATGCATCTATGTTCTTTGTTTCTTCTGCTCTGTATCTTGTGTTTTCAAGAAGAACTACATCGCCTTCTGCCATTTCAGCTACAGCTTTCTTAGCGTTTTCGCCTACAACAGTAGCATCTGCTGCAAATATAACTTCTTTGCCGAGCTTTTCAGAAAGCTTCTTTGCTACGGGAGCAAGAGAGAGCTCAGGCTTGGGTTCGCCCTTGGGCTTGCCCATGTGTGAGCAAAGGATAACCTTTGCACCATTGTCAATAAGATACTGAATTGTAGGAAGTGCGCCGTCTATTCTTGTTTCGTCTGTGATGTTTCTTTCTGCATCAAGCGGAACGTTGAAGTCGCATCTTACCAATACTCTTTTGCCTTTTACCTGGATGTCGTTGATAGATTTTTTGTTCATGTATATTCACCTCTAAAAAATAATTTACTACTAAATTTCAACATATAATATTTTATAATATTTTGCCCTTAATTGCAAGGAGTTTTTATAAATTTTACTCTATGCATAATATAAATTACACCAGAACACAAAAATTGTGCTAAATTACAATTATTTGCCCCTGAAAATAACACCGAAAGCACCGGGTCCTGCGTGTATACCTATGGTAGGACCGAGGACTTCTGTTACAAAATTGGTTTTGCCTGTTTTTTCCTCGAGCACAGCTTTGAACTTTTCAGCCTTTTCGCTGTCGAGTGCGTGCATTACTACAAATGGCTGGTCGGTGTCTTTGTCCATTACTTCGTTTATCATATCAGCAATTTTGCCCATTACCTTTTTCTTGCCTCTTACTTTTTCTTTGCTCATTACAAGACCGTCTTCAATGGCAAGGATAGGGGTTATATCGAGTACATCGGCTATTATTTTTGCTTTGGAACTGATTCTTCCGCCTTTTTTGAGGTAGTCGAGAGTATCGGGAGCAAAGAAGATTTTTGTCTTGCTAAATCCCTCTTCAAGGTAAGCGATTATCTCTTCTTTTGTTTTGCCGTCATTTGCCATTTTAGCAGCTTCTATGACATAGTATCCGTAGCCGTATGAAAAGCTTGCAGGGTCTACAATAGTTATATCGGCATCGGGATTTTCGTCTTTGATTTCGTTTGCAGCAAGGCAAGCACTCTGATATGTTCCGCTTGCATTTGCCGAAATAGGAATGTGTATTATGGCATATTCATCGGAAAACTTCTTGAATTCCTCCATATGTTCAGCCACAGTTACCTGACCGGTCTTGGGGATTTCGGCACATTTTGGAAGTGCCTCGTAAAATTCTTCGGGAGAGATTTCGTATCTGTCCTTATACGCCTTGCCGTCCATGGTAATGTTTATAGGCAAAAGGTGTATGCCGTATTTTTCGGCGGTTTCTAATGTAAGATCCGAAGCTGTATCGGTGGTGATTTTAATCTTTTTCATGATATAATTCCTTTCTACCATTCAAACTTGGTAAGACTTCCCTCGGTTTCGAGATCGAAGAAGTCATTTTGTCTGAGAGCCTCGTATACTATTATGGCAACGGAGTTCGAAAGGTTAAGACTTCTCATGTTGTTGCCCATTGGTATACGGATGCATTTTTCTTTATTTTCTTTAAGTAGTGCCTCGTCGAGTCCTTTTGTTTCTTTGCCAAAGAGTATGTAGTCACCATCTTTGAAATCAATATCGCAATAGCGGTTAAGACTCTTTGTGGAAGCAAAGTAGAAGTTACCTCCTTGGTTTTTTTGGAAAAACTCATCGATGTTTTCGTACATGGTTATATCCAGAGTGTGCCAGTAGTCAAGTCCTGCACGCTTTAACTTCTTGTCGTCTATCGTAAAACCCATAGGACCTACGAGGTGGAGTCTTGCTCCTGTAACAGCACAGGTTCTTGCTACATTGCCGGTGTTTTGGGGTATTTCCGGCTCTACCATTACTATATTGAAGCTCATAGTTTATGCATGTTTCCTTTCAACACATAGTATGCTATAGATTATACCATTTTTATACAAATAAATCAAGCAAAATAAAGTTTTGCAATATAAAAAAACGGGAATCTGATTTAATATCAGAATCCCGATACAGATTATTTACTTCGTGCTGTTTTTATGGAGTATATGATGCTCAAAATTAAAAAGGGAACAAGAAGCAAAAAGGAAGCTATTGTTACAATGGGAGAAAAGAGGATGCTTACAAGCATTGCCACACCCCAGATAAAAGCAACCTTTCCAATGAATTTATTTATCTTTTTTGCTTTTTCTTTAGAGATGTTGTAATTTTTAACATAGTCAAGTTCGGGAATAAATTTGCCTGTAAGGATAAATATTAACCCGACTATACCTGTGCATATTCTTCGAATATCCATGTTTATGCCGAGTGCATATGCTATTAGTGTTGTCTGCAGAACAATGCATATTACGGGAATAATCCACTTAGTTAATCTTTCTGTCTTTTTGTTATAAGTTCGCTTTTGTAAATTCAGGTCATTTATAATGCAACACACTATCTGGAGTAATGCCATTATGATAGGCAAACTAAATACAGCAAAGCCTTTTGAAGCAAAGTTATCGGCATTACCATATATATCAAAGTGAATTGCAATGCTGTCGGGGAGTCTGTTCCACACAGCTACCCCTGCAAGAATGGGAATAAGGCACACCAGACTTGTTACAATAAGAACACGCCATTTTATATACTTCAATGTTTTCACCTCTTAAAATGCAAATTTGCTGATTACAGTATATCACAAAAACTTTAAAACATCAATAATACAAATAGCCTTGATTTTATCTTTCGGTTGTGCTATAGTACATTTAAAATAAAAACAAGGTGGTAGATAGCATGAAGATAAAAGATTGTATCGGAAAGTTTGAAATCATTTCTGCACCCGATGAGCACTTTTTCTTTGGATACTATGATTTACAGCCATATGATTCCAAAGAGGAGCGACATCTTGCACACAAGGTAAAGTTCAGAGACAGATTGCCCGATAAGAACGACATTTGCGAATTGGGATATATCGATTTAAAAACCCGTGAATTCGTAAAGCTTGCAGAAACAACCGCTTGGAATTTTCAGCAGGGAGCACTTTTGCAGTGGTACAAGGATGATGACCACATAGTATACAATGTCCGCACGGGAGAAGACAGCTTCGGCACACAGATACTCAACATTGTAACAGGCGAAAAGCGTACACTTCCTCTTGCTTGTGCCAATATTTCCAAAGACGGCAAATACGGTCTTTGTCTGAATATGAGTCGAATTTTTGATTTTCGTCCCGGCTACGGTTACAGCGATGTGCCCGACCCGCATTATAACGAAAACATACCAAGTGATGACGGAATATTCCTTATGGATATGGAAACAGGTGAATATAAGCTTCTTTTAAGCTACAAGCAAATTGCCGAAACATTCCCCGAAAAACCGTTTTCTGATGAAAAGCTTGTTGTAAATCACATTACCTTCAATCCTTCGGGAACAAGATTTATGTTCCTCTTAAGAAATTTCCCGCGTGAAGACGTGCCATGGGATACACAGTTTATAACCTCGGATTTAGATGGTAATATGTATCTTATGACAAACTATGTGAGAAATTCTCACTATCATTGGAAAAATGATACCGAGATTCTTATGATGTCCTCGCACAACTGTGATTTACAAAATGACTATCAGCTCCGCACAGACTTGCAGGAGGAGTACATAAGCTACGATTATCCCGAAACACACGATACTGATATACATTGCCTATTTAATCCTGATACCAGATATTTTTCGGGCGATGCTTATCCCGACAGCGAACGTTACAGAGGATTGTATCTTTATGATACGCTAAAGAACAAGGCTACACTTCTTGTAAATGTGTATTCCTACAAGGATTCCTGCATTGATATCCGATGCGATTTGCATGCAAGATGGAATCCGGCGGGTACTAAGCTTTCCTTCGACAGTAACCATACCGGATATCGCTGTATATGTGAACTCGATATAGAAGAACTACTTAAAAATAACGATTGATTTTTAT
>JAZLCB010000078.1:0-4205 GCA_045614005.1 Clostridia bacterium | reverse complement strand
CGTCCTGCGCACCACACCAAAGGGCTGTTTTTCCAAGACGGGAGTGTCCTACAACAGCTACCTTGGTTATGTCCACATCACTGCGACTTTCGGTCATGTAGTCCATAACACAGCTTGCCGCATATGCCCACATTCCTATTTTGCCCCATTCGTCTTTTTCTCTCGGCATAGCAGTACCAAAGTACGCTGCAATGCCATCGGAGTAATCTCCGCCAAGATTGTCGTTTACTGCATCTTCTTTATACACAAGTACCGCCAGGGCAAAGCCACTGTCTGTTATTTCTTCTACAGGTATGTATCTGTCGGGTACGGGTCTGAATGCAAGATGCAAAAACACGGGCGGTTTTTCTTTATCTTTTGGGATGTAGAATTCCACAGGGAATTTAAATTCTCCATTTTCAGTCGAAATGGTTATTTCTACTTTTTCAAAGAGCACCTTGCCTGCATATGCATTATCATCGCGCTCTGTTACCTCGCCCCGGACCTTTCGGCTTGTATCGGGAGTTTTTCCGTAGGAATATTCTTCGAGCAGGGCTCTGAGTTCGCTTTTTCTCGCATGCCAATTCTCTTTGTTTACCCTTTCACCGTTTGACAAGGTGAGTATATCGGGATAATCTTTTTCTTTGAGTTTTTGTGTCAGCATGGTGTACCTCCTGTATGGTATCAGTCATTAAAAATTTAGTTTTATTTTGGGTTTTATACTACCCATAATATTTACACATATCATTTTTTGTGGTATAATATAAATATAATATTGCTTGGAGGGATTAAACGACATGGTAAATTCAATTTATTTTATAGTCCGCATGGCTGTATCGTGCATATGCGGCATATTAATAGGCTTTGAACGAAAAAACCGTGCCAAGGAAGCAGGCGTAAGAACACATTGCATAGTTGCCTGTGCCGCTTGCCTTATGATGCTTATATCTAAATACGGCTTTTATGACCTTATACAAAGTGCTGTTGAAAGCGGTATGGATGTACGCCTTGATCCGTCAAGACTTGCACAGGGCATAGTAACAGGTGTCGGTTTTCTTGGTGCAGGTATGATATATATCCAGAGAGGAAGTATACGCGGTCTTACCACGGCTTCGGGTATCTGGGCAACCTCGGGTATAGGTATGGCTATAGGTGCAGGTATGTATTTTGTAGGTATTGCCGCAACTATCATAATACTCGTTATACAGATTGTTCTTCACCATAAAATCAAATTTATGACTCAGCACAAAACAAGATCTCTTGCAGTATACGGAGTAACTGCAGACTCATATCAGAGCGTTGTCAATGACTACATGGAGGCTATCGGCATAAATATAAGCGAGGTTTCCATAAAACAAAATGATGATAACACAAGAGATTACACATTTTATCTTGAAATGCCCGAGGATATCCGCGAAGAGGATATCATAAAGGGTATATCATACAGATGTAAGATAGACTTTATACACTAAAATCTTCTGCCGTAAAACGCGATTTATCAAGCTTCTTTCTCGGCTTTACGGTTTTTTTGAAAATATCATATTTAAACTTTTTACAGACGAAATCAGCGGGAACAGTTCCTTTTATTTCACAAAGGATGTTTCCGCTTGTTTTGTTACTATCGGCAAAAACGCACAAATTGCATCTCGGGTTTTCGGGTTTTGAATAAATCACGGTCATTGCCTCCGTTTGTATATTTGATTGATATTTTAGCAGATTTTTAAATTAAATTCAATGTTTTTTCCAAAAGTTCAAAAAACTATTGTAATTTTGCTAAAAAAAATATATAATACTAGGTAGTAAGATAGGAGGAGTCCGACATGATTTTTATATACATAGTTTTGGGCATTTTCCTCTTGTGGGCGTTGTTTTTCTTCAGCGTTGCACCAAGGGAGATGACAAATATACTTCAAAGAGACCCCGCCGCAAGAAATTATTTCGAAATCATAGTTATGTATCCCGGACTTCATGCCGTTGTTGCACACAGATATGCGCATTTTTTCTATAAACACAAGATGTTTTTTGTTGCAAGGCTCATATCGCAGGCTGCAAGGTTTTTTACAGGCATAGAGATCCATCCGGGCGCTAAGATAGGCAAGGGACTTTTTATAGACCACGGCATGGGAATCGTTATCGGCGAAACAGCCGAAATAGGCGATAACTGCACCATATATCAGAATGTAACTCTCGGCGGTACGGGTAAGGACAAGGGCAAGAGACATCCCACCATAGGCAACAATGTATTAATCGGTTGCGGTGCTAAGGTTCTCGGACCTTTCAGCGTTGGCGATAATTCCAAGATTGCCGCAAATGCGGTAGTGCTTACCGAGGTTCCCGATAATTCCACCGCGGTAGGTGTGCCTGCCAGAGTAATAAAGAAAAATAACCAGAGGGTAAGCAATATGGATTTAGACCAGATTCATGTTCCCGACCCCACGAGTCAGGAGCTCTGCAAGCTCAATATGCTCGTGCGTGAACTGGAAAAGAAAATACAGAATTTAGAAGACAGTAAGAAAGGGTGATAGCTTTGAAAATATATAATTCCATGACAAGACAAAAGGAAGAGTTCATACCGCTTCACGAGAACACAGTTAACATGTATTCCTGCGGACCTACAGTATACAACTTTTTCCACCTTGGAAACGCAAGACCGTTTATAATTTTCGACCAGCTCAGAAGATACTTTGAATACAGAGGCTATAAAGTAAACTTCGTACAGAACTTTACCGATATAGACGACAAGATGATAAACAAGGCAAATGACCTTGGTATCACAGTAAAAGAACTTGGTGAGCAGTACATTGCAGAATATTTCAAGGATGCTAAAGCACTTGGTATCAAGGAAGCAACAGTACACCCCAAGGCAACAGAACACATTGACGAAATCATAGAGCTTGTTTCTACTCTTATAGAAAAGGGCTATGCTTACGAAGTAGATGGAGATGTATACTTCCAGACAAGCAAGTTCGAGGAATACGGCAAGCTTTCCAAACAGCCTCTTGAAGACTTGGAATCCGGTGCAAGAATAAACATCAACGAAGCCAAGAGAGAACCTCTTGATTTCGCAGTATGGAAAAAGCAGAAACCCGGTGAACCTGCATGGGAAAGCCCCTGGGGACTTGGAAGACCCGGCTGGCATATTGAATGTTCTGCCATGGCAAATAAGTACCTTGGCGAAACAATAGATATCCATAGTGGCGGTAAGGACCTTATGTTCCCTCACCACGAAAACGAAATCGCACAGAGCGAATGTGCACACGGATGTACCTTTGCAAGATACTGGATGCACAACGGCTTTATAAATGTAGATAACGAAAAGATGTCCAAATCCAAGGGCAACTTCTTTACAATAAGAGATATAGCTGAGCATTTCCCTCACAGAGTTATAAGATTCTTCATGCTTACAGCTCACTACAGAAGCCCCATCAACTTCTCCGATGAGCTTCTTACACAGGCTCAAACAAGTCTTGACAGAATCGACCGTTGCAAAGAGAATATAGAATTCTCCATGCAGGGCGATGCAGGAAACAGTGCTGTAGATCTTTCTTCTTACAGAGATAAGTTCATTGCCGCAATGGACGATGACTTAAACACAGCAGACGCTATTTCGGTTATATTTGAACTTGTTAAGGAAATCAATACAGCCATTGCCGATATGGATGCTTCTTCCAAAGACGCGGCACTTGATTTAATCACAGAGCTTTGCGATGTTCTTGGTATATCCAAGGAAAAGGAAGACAACATTCTCGACAGCGAAGTTGAAGCTCTTATAAACGAAAGAACCGAAGCTAAGAAAGCAAAGAATTTTGCCCGTGCCGATGAAATAAGAGATATCTTAAAGGATATGGGTATAGTTCTTGAAGACACCAGACAGGGTGTTAAGTGGAAGAGGGTATAAGATGGAATTTCCTTATCTGGAAGGCAAAAAGCCGGTTGAGTATTCTTCACTGGCACTTGCATATATAGGCGATGCCGTGTACGAGGTGTATGTAAGGGCATATCTTCTCGAAGGTGGCAATATTCCCGTTAAAAAACTGCATAAGCTCTCTATCGGTTATGTGTGCGCAGGAGCACAGAGTAATATCGTGCATAAGCTCGAAGAGCACCTTACCGAAGAGGAAAGGGCGGTATACAAGCGCGGAAGAAACGCCCATTCAAACACATCTGCCAAGAATGCAGGCATAGTTGATTACAGACATGCCACAGGCTTTGAGGCACTTATAGGG
>JAZLCB010000077.1:0-4922 GCA_045614005.1 Clostridia bacterium | reverse complement strand
CGGACTTTACCGACTGGGTCCTGTGTTTTTTGTAAATACTCTTATGGCTGTTAATACCAAATCCTTCGGTGTTCCGTATATGTCACCGCTTTCGCCTGCGGATAAGCACAGCAAAGCAGAACTCCTTTTCGGCTCTCCCATATGGGCAAGAGGTGGCAGACGAGAAAGCTATTTAAAGCCCAAAGACATGTACAAAAAAGCAAAAATAAGCAGAAAATGGAGGCAGTAGCATATGGAAAAAATCGGTGCAAAGGAAACGTCGTTTCTTTTTGCCATACTCATAATTTCCACGGTAACTCTTGGAGCAATATCGGGCTTTGCAGAAGATTTCGGAACGCTTGCCTATGTTAATTCTGCCATTTGTACGGCTTTGTCATTTTTGCTTGTATGGATTAGTAAGCGGTCGCTTGGCAACAGCAATTTTTATACCGTCGTATACAGCGCGTACGGACAGACGGCAGGAAAGATATTTATGTGTCTTGTTTTTATATTGACCGTACTTAACGCTTCGCTTCGTATGGGCGTGTTTACCGATGCTATAGGCTCTATGGTGCTTCCTCAAACACCGAGGTTTATTATATTTGCAGTAATGGCAATTTGTTCGTTTTTTGTTTCTTATTTCGGATTTGAAGCAATAACTCGCTATGCACTTGTGTGCTTTACCGTGTTTTTAGCGTTTTTTGCAGTAATTCTCTTTTCGTCTTTGTCGGAGGCGGAAGTGGCAAACCTTAAACCGCAAGGCTTCAATGGTGAAATCGTTTCGGTTATATCCATGCTTTTCGTGTTTTCGGATGTTTTCTATGTGTATCTTATTTCCGACAAAATAAAAGGGAAAAACTCCGCGTTGCACGCAGTTTTTATCGGCGGAGGCATCACAATACTTCTCACACTATTCTATGTTATGTGTGTGCCGTATCCCGTTCTTGGTAAATACAGCTATCCTTTCTACACTTTGGCATCGCTTACCAATTCCTCGCTCATTTTTCAAAGGATGGACGGGCTTGTATTTGTGGTGTGGATATTTGCTTCGTTTGTATCTTCGGGTGCGCTTTGTCTTTTTGCATCGGATATCCTTGCAAGGGTGTTTTGCCTTTCTGACCGCAAGGTACTCAGTGCACCTGTAAGCCTTATGATGTTTCTTACATCATACCTTGGATTTGCCGGGCAATGGGTCAGCGGAGCTATGTCTTTTGTTTGTTTTGTTTTCCTGCCTGCCACGGCAATTATTTTTAAATGCAAGGAGGCTAAAAAATGCGAAAAGCAATGAGCATACTACTTGTTTTGGTTACTATCATGTTTTCAGGCTGTTATGACAACAGAGAGACCGACACCCTCGCTACCGTAATGGCGGTAGGCATAGATAAGAGCGAAAAAACAGGATACAAAGTATATACCTTTGCAGTTGCAGATACAGGCGGTATGTCCGGCTCTGACAGCGGTGACGGCACTTCGCTGATATGCTTTTTCTCAGAGGGCAGAAATGCAGACGAAGCCATACAGGATATGGACAGGAGGCTAACCAAGAAGCTTAGTTTTTCGCACCTTTCGGCAATTCTGTTTTCGGAGTCTGTTGCCAAAGAGGGAATGGCTGAAGATATAAATCATTTTGAAAATGAAGTATCCGTAAGACCGCAAACCATGATAGCAATAACTGATACAGATGCAGGTGATTATCTTAGTAAGCTAAGACCTGTACTTGAGTCAAATCCCGAAAAGTATTTTCAAAGCATATTCAAAACACAAAACACTTCCATATCCGATTTTATAAATGCGCTTTATACAAATAGTGAGGCACTCGTACCGATTATAAGCACTTCGCCCTCGAAAGAATATTCCGAGATGAATTCTTTTTCTGATACGGTTGCAGTTGTGCGTAACGGCAGACTGGAGGAGAGGTAACATGATTTTCAAGATAATTCTCATTGCACTGTGTGTATGGATTACCGTGTATTCGGGTAGCTATGCCTGTTTTGAAAAAGCATTGGGTAACCGTTGGGGCATGTGTGCGGTTTTAGCCTTGTGTTTTATTAATTCTGTTTTTGTAGTAGTTGCCGTTTTAAATTAAAAATTTGTTTTACAATCACTCGTTTTTGTGGTATATTGGAGATGAGGTGATATTTGTGACAATACAACAATGCAGATATGTACTTGAAATAGTAAAACAAGGCTCCTTCAACGAGGCGGCAAAAGCAATGTTTGTTGCACAGACAAGCATATCGGGCGCTGTTAAATCTCTTGAAGATGAGCTTGGCATAAAGATATTTGAGCGTTCAAACAAGGGTGTATTTCTTACCGATGACGGTGCGGAACTCGTGCACTATGCAAAACAGCTTGTTTCTAACGCAGACTATATTTCCGAGCGTTACTCAGAACCATCAAAGATAGAAAAACTCTCCATATCCTCTCAGCACTATGATTTTGTGGCTGAGGTTTTCGGTCAGTTTTTAAGCGAAAATATAAAGAGCGATTTTGACTTTTCCATCCGCGAGGTTGAAACCGTAAATGTAATAGACGATGTGGAAAAATCTTTTTCCGATGTGGGCATAATCGCAATCAAAGATACGGACATGGCAGTTATGGAAAGACTTCTTGACGGAAAAAGAATTCTATTCGAAGCACTTTTCAAAACACCGTTCCATGTGTATATCGGCAAAAATCACCCGCTTGCGGAAAACAGTACAATAACATTCTCACAGCTTAGCGAATATCCGTATATTACATACGAGCAGGCAGGTCACAATTCGTCTATGTTTACCGAAGAGTTTTCGGATAAAATTAAAAGCAGCAAAAATGTCCGTATTACCGACCGTGCCACACTTATGAACATGCTTTTTATTACAGAGTGCTACACTATAGGAACAGGCACTATGAACTACTCCAAACTATCGGGAGGAAACATACTTTCCGTACCGCTTGATACATCGGGTGAGTACATAATAGGCTATATTGTGCGTAGGGACAAAAACATAAGCTCTCTTACCAGAAAATTTATAAATGAGCTTGCCGAATTCTTCAAAACAAATTTGAGCTAAATTTAAAAAATCTATTGTAAGTTTGTTTTTTTTGTAGTATAATTAAAAGGTATTTGTAAGAAACGGGGCGTGTATGATGATTAATGTCGCAATAGACGGTCCTGCAGGCGCAGGCAAAAGCACCATAGCTAAGAAAATAGCACAGGACAAAGGATATATGTACATAGACACAGGTGCAATGTACAGAACACTTGCATATAAGGCTGTATCACAGGGCATAGATATCACAGCCGATAGAGAAAGTGTTTGTACAATGCTTAAGGAAACCACAGTAGAAGTCGTGTACAAAGACGGTATGCAGCGTATGATTTGCGACGGTACCGATGTTACGGACAAAATCCGCACACCGCAGATTTCAAAGGGTGCATCGGATATATCCGCTATCCCCGAAGTGAGAGAGTGGCTTTTAGAATTCCAGCGTTCTCTCGCAAGAGAAAATAATTGCCTTATGGACGGCAGAGATATCGGAACGGTAGTTCTTCCGTTTGCAAATGTCAAGATTTTTCTTACAGCTTCGCCTGAGTCCAGAGCAAAGCGCAGATATGATGAACTCATAGCAAAGGGACAGAGCGTTTCGTACGAAGAGGTGCTTTCCGATATGATAGCACGCGATACCAACGACTCCACAAGAGCGTGCGCTCCGCTTAAACAGGCAGACGATGCCGTGTATGTAGATACAAGCGACTTAAACTTCGAAGAAGCTGTTGCATGTGTAGTAAAGATTATTGACGACAAGGTTGGTAAAACCATATGAAAATTATAGAAAAGGTTATAAGGGCTCTTGTTTCTTTGTTTTTCAGAGTAGAAAGAGTAGGCGAGGGCAACCTCCCCGAGGACGGAGCTTGTGTAGCATGTATCAATCACATAAGTATGTTTGACCCCATAGTTGTTGCTAATGTGGTAAACAGACCTATCCGCTACATCGGCAAGGAAGAGCTTTTTAAAATACCTGTTGTCGGCTGGTATTTAAAGTCGATAAATGTTATCCCCATAAAGAGGGGCACAGCAGATATAGGAGCAGTCAAAGCTTCGCTCAAGGCACTCAAAAATGGCGAAGTGCTCGGCATTTTTCCCACGGGCACCAGAGAAAAGAAAAATCCCAATGCCAAGGTAAAGCCGGGTGCAGCACTTATTGCATTCAAGGCAAATGTGCCGATAATCCCTATACATATAGATTCCAAATACAGGATTTTTTCAAAGGTTAGAATAACCGTAGGCAGTCCCATAGATTTTTCTGAATATGAGGGCAGAAAGCTCACACAGGAAGAAATGACAGAAGCTGCCGAAAAAATATATACCGCCATTAAATCTTTAGGTGATGTTAAGTGATAATTTTAGCAGATAGTGCAGGATTTTGCTTTGGTGTCAAAAATGCCGTAGAAGGCTTGGAAAAGGCAGCCAAAGAAAATAAAGTTGCAACCTTAGGACACATAATACACAACGGCGATGTTGTAAAGCACTTTGAGGATATGGGAGTATATTCTTATGAAGATATAAGCTCTGTTCCCGGGGATGCCAAAATAGCCATCCGAGCTCACGGAGTTTCCAAAGCAGTAGTTGACGAAATAGAAGAAAAAGGGTTTTCGTACATAGATTTAACTTGTCCTTTTGTCAAAAAGATTCACAACATAGTCAGCCAGAATCACGAAGATGGCAAGACAATAGTTATAGTCGGCGACCAAAATCACCCCGAGGTTATCGGTATAAACGGTTGGTGCGATAACAGCGCCTACATAGCGCTTTGCGAGGCTGACCTCGAAGGCAAAATCAATTCCGATTCCGAGGTTTGTGTGGTTAGTCAGACCACCATGTACAGAGATACTTTTGAAAAAATTGTAAAATATTTAAAAAACAGTTGCAAAAGTGTACAAGTTTTTGATACAATATGTA
>JAZLCB010000076.1:0-7036 GCA_045614005.1 Clostridia bacterium | reverse complement strand
CAAAGGGCTGATCGAATTCTTCGTCGGGAAGATTTGCAAAATCAATACCTGCCTGCTTTATCATTCTTGCAAGCTCTCTTGTAGTAAGAGATACATCGATATCTCTGCCAAATTCTTCACGAGCAGCTTCATACTTCTTGGAAGTACAAGGCATGATAGCTACAGAGAATATATCCTTCTTATCTATGTCTGCTTTTTCTGCATAGTAGGACTTAATTACTGCGCCAAACATTTCCATAGGAGATTTACAGCTGGAAAGATTGCCTATAAATTCAGGATAATAGTGTTCGCAGAATTTAACCCAACCGGGAGAACAAGAAGTGATTATCGGGAGATTTTCCTGTTTGGTAAATCTCTGGATAAACTCTGTACCCTCTTCCATTATTGTAAGGTCAGCAGCAGTATCTGTGTCAAATACCTTATCAAAGCCGAGTCTTCTGAGTGCAGCAACCATCTTACCTGTTACAGGTGTTCCGATGGGAAGACCAAATTCTTCGCCAAGCGCAGCACGAACTGCAGGAGCTGTCTGTACAACTACATGCTTTTCGGGGTTGTCTATAGCAGCTGTAACCTGAGGAATGTCGTTCTTTTCATAGAGCGCACCAACAGGGCAAGAAACTATACACTGACCGCAGAAGATACATCCAACTTCGCTAATCTGCTTTTCAAAAGTAGAAGTTACATGTGTCTTGAATCCTCTTTCTGCACATCCGATTACGGAAATTGCCTGATTGTTACAAGCAGCAACACATCTACGGCAAAGGATACACTTATTGTTATCTCTTACGAGTGAATGTGAACTGCAATCAAGAGCGTACTTTTCGTTTTCGCCTTCGTATCTTAATTCAGTTATGCCAAGTTCATCAGCAAGGTTCTGAAGTTCACAGTTTCTGTTTCTTATACAAGTAAGACACTTCTTCTCATGGTTAGAAAGAATGAGTTCAAGAGTAGCCTTTCTTGCTTTTCTTACTTTAGCAGTATTTGTGTATATTTCAAGTCCTTCGGATACAGGATATACACAAGCTGCCTGAAGTGCTCTAGCACCTTTGATTTCTACCAGACACATTCTGCACGCACCAATCTGGTTTATATCTTTGAGGTAGCAGAGTGTAGGAATATGAATGTTTGCTTCCCTTGCAGCATCAAGGATGGTGTAAGAGGCAGGAACACTATATTCTTTGTCATTAATTTTAATATTTACCATATCCATCTTATATACCCTCCTTATTTATAAATTGCTTTCTTGGGACAGCTTTCAATACAAGCACCGCACTTGATACATTTTTCTGTATCAATGGTGTGAACCTGCTTGAGAGCGCCGGAAATAGCACCAACAGGACAAGTTCTTGCACACTTGGTACAACCGATACATGTATCGGGGTCAATCTTGTAAGAAACAAGAGCCTTACATACGCCTGCAGGACACTTCTTGTCCACAACATGAGCTTCGTATTCATGTCTGAAATATCTGAGAGTACTGAGTATGGGGTTAGGTGCTGTCTGACCAAGACCGCAAAGTGCAGAATCTTTGATCATATAGCAGAGTTCTTCAAGTCTGTCGATATCTTCAAGAGTACCGTTTCCGGAAGTAATCTTGTCGAGAATTTCGAGAAGTCTCTTTGTACCGATACGACAGGGGGAACACTTACCGCAGGATTCGTCTACAGTAAATTCAAGGAAGAACTTAGCAATATCAACCATACAGGTATCTTCGTCCATTACTATGAGACCACCGGAACCCATCATAGAGCCGATGCTTATAAGCGAATCGTAATCAATGGGTGTATCGATGAGAGATTCAGGGATACATCCGCCGGAAGGACCACCTGTCTGAGCAGCCTTGAACTTCTTGCCATTGGGGATACCGCCACCGATATCGTATACAACTTCGCGAAGTGTAGTACCCATGGGGATTTCAACAAGACCTGTGTTGTTTATCTTACCACCTACAGCAAATACCTTTGTACCTGCGCTCTTTTCTGTACCGATAGCTTTGAACCATTCAGCACCATTGTTGATTATAGCAGTAATGTTTGCATATGTTTCAACGTTATTTAAAAGTGTAGGCTTGCCGAAGAGACCTTTAACAGCCGGGAACGGAGGTCTGGGTCTGGGCTCACCACGATGTCCTTCGATAGAAGTGATAAGAGCTGTTTCTTCACCACATACGAAAGCACCTGCACCGAGTCTTAATTCCATATCAAAGCTGAAATCAGTTCCGAAAATGTTCTTACCGAGAAGACCATATTCTCTAGCCTGATCAATAGCGATGTTAAGTCTGTTAACTGCTATAGGATATTCAGCACGGATATATACATAACCCTGATCAGCGCCAACAGCATAAGCTGCTATTGCCATAGCTTCGATAAGTGCGTGAGGGTCACCTTCAAGGATACTTCTGTCCATGAAAGCACCGGGGTCACCTTCGTCGGCATTACATGCAACGAATTTCTTGTCGCTAACAGAGTTAGCTGTAAACTGCCACTTGAGACCTGTGGGGAATCCACCGCCACCACGGCCACGAAGTCCGGATTCTTTAACAACGTCAATAACTTCCTGAGGCTGCATTTCAGTAAGAACCTTACCGAGTGCTGTATAGCCACCAAAAGCAATGTATTCATCAATAGCTTCGGGGTTTATAACACCGCAGTTCTTGAGAGCAATACGCTGTTGTTTTTTGTAGAAGTCAACTTCGTTAAGAGATTTGATGCTGTTATCATCAACAACTGTTTCTTGATAAAGAAGTCTTTTAACTATTCTACCCTTTAAAAGATGCTCGGAAACGATTTCATCTACATCGGCTTCGCTAACCATGCTGTAGAAAGCACCTTCGGGATAAACGATAACTATCGGACCCAAAGCACAGAGACCGAAACAACCGGTTCTTATTACCTTGATTTCTTCTGAAAGTCCGTTTTCTGCCAAACAGGATTCAAACTTAGCGATTATCTTCTCGCTACCCGAGGAGGTACATCCTGTTCCACCGCAGACAAGGACATGAGCTCTTGCTAATTCCATGTGAAAACTCCTCCTTACTTATCTTGTGCACCTACTGTATATTCGTCTACAACTTTGCCGTTAACGATTGTGTCATTTACAACCTTTGCAACTTTTTCTGCAGACATTTTAACATAGGTGATCTTTTCGTCATTTAAATATACTTCAACAATTGGCTCGAGTTTGCAAAGGCCTATGCAACCTGTCTGAGTAACAAATACCTTTTCGGAAAGGTTTCTCTTGTCAATCTCGTCCATAAATGCCTTTAAAACAGGTCTAGCACCTGCAGCTATACCGCAAGTAGCCATACCTACAACAACTCTTATGCTGTCGCCATCTTCTTTTCTTAAATTAATTTTCGCTAAAGTTTTATTTCTTATTTCTTCTAACTGAGCTAAGCTTTTCATTTACAATGCACCTCCGTACAAATTTTGTGTCAGTTCGCTAATATAACTTTCAATCCAGTTGAGAACCTCTATATTCGAAAGTTCAACCTCTTCGCCAAGAATTTTGCGGATTTCCAAAGTTGAGAAAATAAATTGTTCTGTCCTGTATCTGTGAGTATATATGAAATCGGTTTTATCATTACCGCCGACAAGAGCAGAAATGGTTGCCGCCATATCGCCCACAGGTTGTCTGTCTATGCTGTCATAAACAAACACGGCCTTAACATTTGTTCCTTTTCCGACCTCGGATGTTATTTCCAAATTTCCACCTGTAAGTTCACATGCGTTTTTAAAAAGCGATAAACCCATGCCGACTTTACGCGTGGTTCTTGTAGTCTTGAAAGGGTCCAGAACTTTGCTTAAAAAATCCTTATCCATTCCACAACCATTATCTTTGATTTCAATAACAAGAAGATTTGAATCAACATCTTCTGAAATTTCAATTTCAATCAAGGTCGCTCCGGCTTTGGTGGAGTTTTTTGCAATATCCAGAACATGCAGAGAAAGTTCAGTCATGACTTAATCTGTATATTTAGCAAGAATAGTTTCAACATCGTCTACGGTTAATCTTCCGTAAACTTCATCATTTACGGTAAGTACCGGTGCAAGTCCGCAAGCGCCGATACATCTGGTTGCTTCCAGAGAGAATTTGCCGTCGGGAGTACACTCACCTACTTCAACGCCCAACTTTTCTTTGATCTTGTTGATGATATCACCGCTACCCTTTACATAGCAAGCTGTACCGAGACATACACCAATGTGATATTTACCCTTGGGATTAATGGTAAACTGTGTGTAAAAAGTTACAACACCATAAATTTCAGCCATAGGAATATCCAAACCGTCTGAAATCTTTTTCTGTACTTCTATCGGCAGATATCCAAAGATATTCTGTGCCTCATGAAGAACAGGTATAAGCGCACCTTCGGTGCCCTTGTACTTCGCGATTACCGCCTGAAGCTTTTCGTCTTGTTCCACTGTGCTCACAAAAGCAGGAGCCTTAGTTTCGCTCATAGTAAAACCTCCTTCTAAGTATTGAAAAAATATATTGAAAAACATATTAATTAACTAATATATAATAACATAAAATGTAGCATTTTTCCATAGTTTCGGCAATAAGTTTCAAAATTCGGCATTATCAACAAAAAAGGCTATTTTTTTTGTTTCAAATAGTCAATAACCCCTCTTGGTGACAGCTCTTTAGGCGATATAAAAAACTCTTTCTCACTAATATCCCAAAGAAAATGTGCATCGGAATTATGAAGAATGTTAGCACCATGCAAATTATGCGTTTTTACAAATGAATCTTTGTTCTCGGGAAACTTAATTTCCAATGTCGGAAAGTCAATATCCGATGGTATAAAACCGAGGTTTGATATGATGCTGTACGATGATTTGTCAATATGCGCAGGAATTGCAATACCACCAAAACTCCAAATGGATTCTACTGCTTCACGCAAAGGAAGTGTAGTAGCTGTAGACAAAAGATTTTCGACCGCACAGACAACTTCATCTTCGCAATTTATGACATTCTGCGGTCCGAAAATATCGACTCTGTTTTTAATTGGTGGCAATTTTTGAGAAACAAAATCCCCAAATTTTTCGGCTTGATTAACTTCAGAAAAAAGAGCAACAATATGCACATCTTCTGCAGTTTCAATTTCCATTCCGGGCAACACAATAAGCCCTGATTTTTTTCCGCATTCACAGCAGGAGCGCACATTCAGGGCACTATTGTGGTCGGTTATGGCAATAGCATCCAACCCCTTAAGAAGAGCCATATTCACTATGTTGTTTGGTGTCATGTCTTCATCACCGCAAGGCGAAAGGGCTGTATGTATGTGGAAATCGTAGTGAATTTTCATATGTGTTTACCAATTTGAGTGCAAAGCTCATATGAAGTCATGGGCGTTCTTAAAATGGTAACGCCTTCCTCCTGAGCCTTTTTAAGCACTCCCTCTTCAACCGGCATATTCTGAGCTATAATAATTGCCGAAAGCTCCGTAAGAACCGCTATAGCCACGTTATTTATATTCACCTGTACGGTAACCCAAAGATTTCCGCATTCAATGTTTGACATGCAATGACTAAGGAGGTCCGAACAATAGCAACCATCAATGTTTTTTGACAAGTCGCCCTCGCACAAAACTTCCAGTTCCAACGCTTCTTTCAATTCAGAAACCAACATACTCTACACCTCTATATCATCAATGTTTATAGCACTTGCTTCTTTTGCAAAATTAAGTACTCGTTCTTTGAATTTAACAATGCAAGCATTTTCACTTGTAAATCCGAGAACTATATCCTCCGCCAGAGCGCGACATGTTGGAGAACCGCACGAACCACAATCAAGCTTTGGAAGTGTTTCGCAAATTTCTTCGATTTTGGCAAGCTTTTGCATAGCTACCATAATGTCATCATCAAGATGTAATTTACTGGTAAACGGAAGAGACACTTTCCACAAAATATCATATTCTGTATTTTGGGGATTAGTTTGCTTATTTTCTGTGCTCTCCATGGCCATTTTCTTCACTCGTCTTCTGGAAACAAAGCCGTTCTCAACATTGAGAGGTCCGCCTACACACCCGCCTGTACACGCAAGCAGTTCAGCAAAAGTAATGTTTTTTATTCTGTTATTTTCTATATCCTCAAGTATGTTCAAAACATTATGTATTCCGTCAACAGCAATATAATTATCGTTTCCTGAAGCTTTTGCTTCACCACCGCTGTTTGCCCAGCAAATGCCCTTTAAACCCGCTTTTGCTAAAGGTTTTTGTTCTGTTTGTTTAAGATACGGCAAGACTTTACGATAAACATCTTTTATCGAAATTGCACCATCGATATTGCTCTTTTCAAGTCCGATCGGGTATTGCGCACATGTAGCTTTTGCGGCGCAAGGTGTTATAAAAAACACACCTATTTCTTCAGAACTATACCCTGTCTTTTCGATTGCCTCTTCTCTTGCGATGCGTCCTGCAAGTTGCATTGGCGAAATCACAGGAAGTATATTATCTATCAAGCTCGGAAAACGCGTGGAAATAAGTTTAACTACCGCAGGACATGCAGAACTTATTATCGGTAATTCAATCTTGTTTTGCGCTACGATACGCTTGGTTTCTTCAGTTATTATCTCAGCTGCTCTTGCCACTTCAAAAACATCATCAAATCCAATATGAACCAAAGCATTCAAGATAGAATTAATATCTTTTGCTTCAGGAAATTGTCCATACAGAGTAGGCGCAGGAAGTGCCACGGTATATTTATAGTCGTTTAGCTTTTCAAACGAGTCTGTAATAGCGTTTTTTGCATGATACGGGCAAACTCGTATACACTCACCACAATCTATACATCTGTTTGTGATGATTTTAGCTTTGCCGTTACGCACTCTTATCGCCTGAGTAGGACACATTTTTATGCAGTTTGTGCAGCCATGACATTTGTCTTTATCAAGTTGTACGGAGTGTCTTATATCTTTCACTTTAATCCCGCCTTTACTTTTCAATATTCACCGTCATTTCTACTGTTGTACCTACACCGACTATCGAGTCAATATGGAAATAATCGGTGTATTTTTTCATGTTCGGAAGTCCCAT
>JAZLCB010000075.1:0-8483 GCA_045614005.1 Clostridia bacterium | reverse complement strand
CCCGGTATAATAACAGTTCGAATCCAAGTTCTCTTCCCTATACTTTCCAGATATTCAAGCGTAGTGAGTGTATTTTGGATAGAATGCTTCGTATATTGCATATAGGATTCATCGTCCCAGAATTTTAAATCCAAAATAACAAACTCTGCATTGGAAAGTGCGGTTTTAACCTGAGTAGTGAGGTCAACCGAGCCTGATGTATCCACGGCGTAGCTTATACCCTTTTCCTTTAAACAATCATATGTTTCATTTATAAACTCTGCCTGACACAAGGGTTCTCCTCCCGAAAATGTCACTCCGCCCTTTTGCGAAAAATAAGGTTTGTATCGGCTTATTTTATCGGCAAGTGTCTTAGCCTCGGTAAGTATTCCTGAGTTTTGAGACCAAGTATCGGGATTGTGACAGTACACACATCGCAAGGGACAACCCGCAAGAAAAACTGCGCATCTTAACCCCTCTCCATCTACCGCGGCAAGACTTTCAAAGGAATGTACATATCCCGCCATGACTATATCACCTACATTTTTTCGTGGAATGTTCTGGAAATAACCTCGAGCTGTTTGTCCTTTGTAAGCTTATTGAAGTTAACGGCATATCCGCTTACACGAATGGTAAGTGAAGGATACAATGTAGGATCGTTCATTGCATCTATAAGCTTTTGTCTGTTTAATACATTTACATTAAGGTGATGTGCCTTCTGTGCAAAATATCCGTCGAGTATTGCAACGAGTTTTTCCACTCTGTCTTCATCATCAACGCCCAAGGAGTCCGGAGTTATAGAAAATGTATTGGAAATACCATCCTTACAACAATCGTAATTAATCTTGGCTACAGAATTGAGCGAAGCAAGTGCACCTTCGCAATCACGACCATGCATCGGATTAGCACCGGGAGCAAAAGGTTCGCCTTTCTTTCTGCCATCGGGTGTAGCACCGGTTTTCTTACCATACACAACGTTGGAAGTTATTGTAAGTATGGAAAGTGTGTGAACGGCATTGCGATAAGCAGGTGTCTTGCAAAGTTCTTCATAGAAGAATTTTGTTACCCATTTTGCAATTTCGTCTACTCTGTCATCGTCGTTACCATATTTGGGGAATTCGCCCTCACACTTAAAGTCGGTTATTAAACCTCTTTCGTCTTTGATAGGTGTAACCTTGGCATATTTTATAGCACTTAAACTATCTACAAGTACACTAAGACCACTTATACCAAAAGCCATAAGTCTTTCAGGTTCAACATCGTGAAGTGACATCATAAGTCTTTCGTAAGCGTATCTGTCGTGCATGTAGTGAATAATATTCATGGTGTTTACATACAGACTTGCCATCCAAGAAGCATAGCTCTTGAATGCATCTTTGACGCTATCATAATTCAAAACGCACTCGTCAAACATTCTGCCCTCGGGTGCAATCTGCTCACCGTAAACTTCGTCCTTACCACCGTTTAAAGAAAGCAGAAGAACCTTTGCAAGGTTACATCTTGCTCCGAAGAACTGCATCTGCTTACCTGTCTTCATAGCGGATACACAGCAAGCAATAGCGTAGTCATCGCCGAAATCCTTGCGCATAACATCGTCGTTTTCGTACTGAATTGAGTCTGTGTCTATAGAAACCTTTGCACAGAATTTCTTAAAGCCTTCGGGAAGGTTTTGTGCCCAAAGAACTGTTATGTTAGGTTCAGCACTGGGTCCGAGGTTATAAAGAGTCTGTAAGAATCTGAAGCAGGTCTTTGTAACCATGGAATTACCTTCGGTTGTAGAACCTGCAAGAGAGCAAGTAACCCAAACGGGGTCTCCTGCAAAAAGGTCATTGTATTCAGGAGTACGAAGATGTCTTACAAGACGCATTTTAAGTACAAGGTCATCAATAAGTTCCTGAGCACCCTTTTCATCCAATGTACCTTCTTTTAAATCTCTTTCTATATAAATATCAATAAAAGATGATATTCTGCCGATACTGTTTGCAGCACCGTTCTGCTCCTTTACGGCACCGAGGTAGCCGAAATAAAGCCACTGTATAGCTTCCTTGGCATTGTTTGCAGGACGCGTAATATCACATCCGTACTGTTCTGCCATTGTAACAAGCTGAGCCATGAATTCAAGCTGTTTCTGAATATCTTCTAAAAGCTGAATGTTCTCTGCAGTCATTAAGCGTTCGCTTATTTTCTGCTTATCAAGCTTTCTCTGCTTAATGAGGTAATCCATACCGTAGAGTGCTATTCTGCGGTAATCACCTATAATTCTTCCTCTGGAATATGCATCGGGAAGTCCTGTGAGTATTCCGGCATGTCTTGCCTTTCTCATAGTATCAGTATAAACTCTGAAAACGCCTGTATTGTGGGTGGTTCTGTATCTGAACTCATCCTTGACATTATCGCCTATTTCACAGCCGTAAGCTTCGCATGCCTGTACTGCATTTCTATATCCCGAAAAAGGATTTACGGCACGTTTCAAGGGTTTGTCTGTCTGAAGGCCCATAATGATATCTTCGCCCTCGATGATATAGCCGGGTGCATGCGAAAGTATAGAAGATACTGTGTTTGTATCTACCTCTAACACACCACCGTTTTCGTTTTCTGCCACAAGAAGTTCTTCGACTCTTGTTCTCAATTTATCTGTTCTCGGAGTAGTTCCTGCAAGGAAAGTTGAATCTCCATCATAAGCTGAATAATTGAGTTTTATAAAATCCGAAACATCTATTGTGTTGTTCCAGTTTCCTTCTTTAAAGCCTCTGTAATATGTCATAATCTTTCCTCCTTAAAATAATAAAAGGGCTCCCATGTAATACAGGAGCCCAGACGGTCGGCAATATAGTCTTCTTGCTCCCTCATAGTTATCTATGTTCCGTCAGTCGCAAGGACAATTATATTATACTCATTTTTTCACAAAAAGTCAATAGCATATTACTTTTTCTTTCTTGTGATAAGCTTTACAAACTCAACGATAGGAATTGTTGATATAGCCAAAACAAGTGCTACAATATATTCTTTGATATTGATATGTTCAAATCCGAAAACATCGCTGAGTGCAGGTACGAATATAAGTGCTGTAGTAAGAGCAAGCGAGAGAATCATTGTACCCCAAAGAAGCATATTCTGCGTTTTGAGTTTAAAGATTGAACCTTGCGAACGCATATTGAACGAATGGAATATTTCTGCCATGGACATAGCGAGAAATGCCATTGTCATGCCATCGGGGCTTTGTGCTATTTCCCATACACCCGATTCCATATAGTGACCGACAAAATATGCAACAAGTGTAATAACAGATACCATTATACCCTGATATGCAACATTGAAGCCCATGCCGTTTGCAAATATACCTTCATCGCTCTTACGTGGTTTTCTGTTCATAATATCAGGCTCTGCCTTTTCTGCACCGAGTGCAAGAGCAGGAAGTGAGTCGGTAACAAGGTTTATAAAAAGTATGTGTGCAGGCTTCAATATAGTAAAACCAAAAAGTGTAGCTATAAATATACTTATAACCTCACTGAGATTTGAAGAAAGGAGGAATTGGATACACTTGCAGATATTATCAAATATTCTTCTTCCCTCGGCAACTGCGCTAACTATGGTAGCAAAGTTATCATCCGCCAGAATCATATCGGCAACATTTTTGGTAACATCTGTACCTGTGATACCCATACCTATACCTATATCGGCATTTTTGATAGAAGGAGCGTCGTTTACACCGTCACCTGTCATAGCTGTTACAGAACCCCTCTTACGCCATGCGTTTACAATGCGAACCTTGTGTTCAGGCTGAACACGGGCATATACAGAGCATTTTGTTACTGCTTCTTCAAATTCTTCATCGCTGTAAGTGTCTATTTCGGCTCCTGTCATTGCCTCGGATGCATCCTTGATAATACCGAGCGTCTTGGCAATGGCAACGGCTGTATCCTTGTGGTCACCTGTTATCATGATTGCGCGTATACCTGCTTTTTCGCACTCAGAAACTGCATGGGCAACTTCGGGACGAACAGGATCTATCATGCCTACAAGACCTATAAATATCATGCCGTTTTCAACGGATTCGGATGTATATTCAGCAGGCACACTTTTATGCTCTTTGTATGCACACGCAAGAACTCGAAGTGCCTGCGATGCAAACTCTGTATTTTTGGATAAAACTTCTGCTTTGAACTCTTGGGTAAGTTCAACCGCTTCTCCATTTTTGAGAATATGTGTACATCTTGCAAGAAGTTCGTCGGGAGCACCCTTTGTATATTGGATAATTTTCCCGTCTGTTTCGTGAATGGTAGACATCATTTTTCTGCCCGAATCAAAAGGTACTTCACCGATTCGGGGAGAGTTTTTGGTGAGTGCATTCTTTGTAAGACCAAGCTTTGTAGCATAGTTTACGAGCGCACACTCTGTAGGCTCACCTATTGCTTCGCCTTTATCATCGAGCTGTGCATCCGAGCAAAGAGACATACCTGTAGCAAGAAGCTGTTCATTTTCGCTCCAGAAGTCTACTACAGTCATTTTATTCTGGGTGAGTGTACCTGTTTTATCGGAGCATATAACCTGAGTACAACCAAGAGTTTCCACCGCAGTAAGGCGTCTTATAATCGCCTTTTGGTTGGACATTTTGGTTACGCCCATAGAAAGCACTATTGTAACAACAGCAGCAAGACCTTCGGGTATAGCGGCAACAGCAAGACTGACTGCAAGCATGAATGTATCAAGTGTGGAATGAAGGTCGAATTTACCGTTTCTTATAAGTGTAAATGCAAACATGAACACACAGATGCCGAGTACCAGCTTTGTGAGAAGTGCACTAAGTTGTGAAAGTCTCTTTTGAAGCGGGGTTTCACCCTCTTCAGCCTGAGTAATTGCGGTTGCAATTTTACCCATTTCGGTGTCCATACCGGTATTGGTAACTACCATGCTTCCTCTTCCATATACAACCACACTACCCATGTAACACATATTTTTTCTGTCGCCGAGGGGAACATCGCCATTGTCGGAAGCGATAAGAACTCCATCAACCTTATCGGAAGGTACTGACTCACCGGTAAGCGCTGCTTCCTCGATTTTGAGACTTGCAGACTCAAGAATACGTCCGTCAGCAGGAACAGCATCACCTGCTTCAAGAATGACTATGTCACCGATAACAAGCTCTTCGCTCTTTATAACAATCTGTTTTCCGTCACGGATAACCTTGGTGGTGGCAGCAGCCATTTCTTTAAGAGCATCTATTGCCTTTTCAGCTTTGCTTTCCTGAAAAACGCCAAGAACCGTATTGAGTACCACAACTCCAAGAATAATAAAGACATCGGTAGGTGATTCGTTTTCGATTAATGCCGTAATAAATGACACCACAGCCGCGCCTATAAGCACAAGCACCATCGGATCTGCAAGCTGAGCTATAACCCTTTGGAATATACTCTTCTTTTTGCCTTCAATAAGTTTGTTAGGTCCGTTTTTCTCAAGACGTGTTTTTGCCTCGGGTGAAGCCAGACCATCAACCTTGGAATCAAGGCTTTCAAGGACAACTGTTGTTTCTTCAAGATAATGTTTCAATTCTTATTTCCTCCCTATAAAATTAATAATGTTTTGTATAAAAAAAGACTATATAAGTCCGTAAGAACTTATATAGTCTGGTTATTTAATTCAAGCCAAGCGCATGAACGCCGTGTTGATGTTGACTTGACACACTTAAAACAAAGTGCTAACTACTCCCTATAGAATTTATATTAAGATTATAGCATCTAAGCCAAAAAATGTCAATTAAAACTTATGCATTTTTCTCGTTTTCTATAATCTCGTTATATGTCCTTATTTTCTCTGTAAGAAAGTTTTTCCAAGCGGTACTGTCTATAAAGGGATTAAACGAATCGGTAATTTGCAAAGACTTACCCACAGTATCGTTATTGCCGACATGATTACCAAGCAGAATATCCACTTTGTCGTTTATAAAACTCTCAATATACGGCACAAATTTATCGCGTATATCTGTAGATAGACCATATCTGTCCAAGAACGGTTTTTTCATAGAATTCATGCCCACACCACCGTGCATAGCAGCTCTTAAAGTTGTATTGCCGTCGGTTACATCAAAGAAAAATGCCTTTGTGCCGGGCGTGTGTCCCGGAGCATCTTTACATAGAATACTTGTGTTACCAAGTTCTATTATATCGCCATCCGATATAAGGACATCGGGTTCAAAAGCTTCATAATACTCTGTCCCAAGCTCTTTGGCCCATGTGAGGTCTTCTGTGCCGTTTGCATAGGTAACATCTTCCTTACCTATAAATGTTTTTGCTCCCGTAAGTTCCACAAGAGCTTTTACAGCACCGAGGTGATCGTAGTGACCATGAGTTACTACGATATATTTTATATCTTTAATGTTAAAGCCAAGCTCATATATGTTATTTATAACAATATACAAACTCTGCGGATAACCGGGGTCTATGATAATAAGACCGTCACCTGTGTCAATAAGATGTGTAGAAGCAGGTTTTGTACCTATAAAATATAAATTTCCAAAAATACGAAATGGCTTGACGTAGCCCTCCCAAGGGCGTGTAGGAAGTCCCATTGTTTTCTCTCCTTTTAACCTTACATTTTAATAGTATGCTTATGTACAGTGAAATGATATTTTTTATAACACCATAAATAATGTTCCAAGTCCGATTAAAACACAGCCTATTATGGATTTTATGGTGAATTGTTCATGCAGGAATACAAAGCCCATAACAAGTGTAATTACAACACTAAGCTTATCAATAGGAACAACCTTTGACACGCTTCCCATCTGCAGAGCCTTGTAGTAGCACAACCACGATACTCCTGTTGCCAAACCTGACAAAATTAAGAAAATCCAGCTTTTTCTGCTGATTTCCGTTATATCGCCCAAGGTATTTGTTAAAAACACCATACCCCACGACATAAGGAGTACCACTCCGGTGCGTATAGCCGTTGCCAGATTTGAATTAACACCATCTATACCTATTTTTGCAAGTATGGATGTAAGTGCCGCAAACACGGCAGATAATAACGCAAAAAGAAACCACATAACCAATCCCTCTTTTCTTTTGTGTTTATATAGTTAAATCTCAGCGATAGCTTCTACTTCAACAAGTACTCCTTTTGGAAGTGCGGAAACCTCCACACAAGAACGTGCAGGATAAGGCGAAGTAAAGTATACTCCGTAAATCTCATTCACTTTTGCAAAATCACCCATGTTTTTAATAAATACAGTAGTTTTAATAACCTTGTCAATGCTTGTACCCGCTGCTTCAAGAAGATTTTTGATATTTGTAAAAACCTGATTTGCCTGTGCTTCAATTCCCTCGGGTATTTCGCCCGTGGCAGGATTTATCGCAATTTGTCCCGATGTATAAACTATCCTGTTTACCACAACTGCCTGCGAATACGGTCCTATAGCTGCAGGTGCTGTATTTGTCTTGATTTCTTTCATTTTATTCTCTCCTTTTTGAGTTTCGTTCTATTTGGCAATTCGCTCCACAATGTAAATCCTAAAATAAGCAAACCACCTATAATCTGATAAAATGTAATTGCTTCTCTAAGCCAAACGACACTTACAACAACGGCAACCAAAGGATCAATGTAACACAAAATAGCCACCTTCTGTCCCGAAAGTTCTTTAAGTGCCGAGAAATACAAGCAATATGTAATACCTGTATGCACCACACCAACAACAAGGAGCGAAATCCAACCAATCCTGTCTAAACCGCCTATGGTAAATCCACTGTCAAAAGCTACATACGGCACAAGCACTACAATAGCTGATACAAACTGAATAAAGGTTCTGTGCAAGCCAATAACACCTTTTATAAACTTATTTAGAAGCATAACTACGGAATAAAACATAGCCGCGCCAAGACCAAGCGCAATACCGAGCAAATCGCGTCTGCCACCTCCTGAAGTACCCGTGATAAGCACCAACCCAAGGGTGGACATAACAAAACAAATAATCTGTTTTGAAGTAAGCTTTTCTTTGAACAATATGGGACAAACAACCATTACAATAACAGGTGCAAAGTAATAACTGAGCGTTGCTACCGAAACAGTTGTATACTTGTATGCTTCAAACAGTAGGATCCAGTTTATACCTACAGCAACACCCGACAAAAAGAGCAAAAGCAATTCTTTTTTAACGCAAGATACACGCATCCGTTGACCTGTCAAAAGTAAAAAACCTCCAACAAGAATCGTTGCCATAAGTGCACGATAAAGAGCGAGTTCACCGGAGCTAACAGCAATATTTCGAACAAAAGGCGCTAATGTACCAAAAATGAACATAGCAACTGCCATTAAAAATTTTGAGGTGTTTTCTTTTTTCATACGCAAACCTCTTATTACAAAAAATTAAATTTATTATAGAATCAGCGAACAATTTAGATGACAAGTTTTTTAGCGATATACTCGCTTTCACTCGTGCGATATATTTTCGTTATACTCAAATGCGATATATCTCCGGTTTGCCCCGTTGCAATATGATATAAATTCCTTTT
>JAZLCB010000074.1:0-2025 GCA_045614005.1 Clostridia bacterium | reverse complement strand
ATTTTACTCCACAATGTTAAAAGTTGTTTTTCCTTATCCTGTGTACCTTGGATTTTCACAACGAGTCACTTCCTTTAAAATAAGTTTTTAATTGCTTGTACTATGTTTTCCATAACCTCTGTATTCTTGTCGGTTATGTTCTTCATATCTTTAAATGGTGTATCAAGATATATTTTTCTGATATCTTCTATCTGCTCCATATATGGAGAAATGTCTTTCATTTCGTTATGCACTGCACAGTCTTTTGCCCATTTTTGTGCAATCTCCATTTCGGGAACATAAAGATATTTAAAGTGTTCGTAAACCTGAGTTCTGTTGTATTCGCAGGATGCGTTTTCTTTTAATGTTCTGTCAAACTGTGGATTAACCGGTGCTTCATCATATAGTTTTTCGTATGTTGATGAAAGGGAATAATCGCGGTGCTGACTTAAAAGTTCTGTCATAAGTTTTGCAAGTTCAATGGACTTTTCAAGCAGCTTTAACGCCTCAACAGGTTTGCTTCCATCTTTTTTGAATTTGTACAATTCTATTATAACCTCATGTAGTGCAATTTGCAAGTATCTTGCAACAACTACTCGTGCAATGTCGTACATATCTCTTATAATGTATTTGTTATTTGTTTTTATATTCATCAATATGTCAAAAATTGCAACAGCATTATCTTTAAGGTTAATAATATCTTCTTTTCTTTTGTATTCCTGACTTCCTATTTTTGAACTATCTTCCCATACCCATTTCATTATAAATGTAGGGTTGCAGAAAATCTCCAAAGGATGCCAGTCCCAGGATAGTAGTGGAATAAAGGGCATAAACAGACTGTACACTTTTTTCATTTCCTCGGTACATTCCGTATATCTGTCATTACAGAAAGTATTTAAGAAGCTTGATAAATCCTTTTCGAGAGGATTCCATGAATTGTTTGCAAAGTATTCAATCATCATAGAGTCACCGTGTGAAAGCTCCGGCCAGAAAATCATACCTTTGCAGAATTTATCATTTTTTGCTATGTTAAGTCTTTCTTCTATTATGTCATATCGTCCAAGTGCCCCGCTATGGCTGCAGTATGCACCAAATATACCGAATACATATGGAAAATTACCTACAATGTCCCATTTTGTAAAGTTATTTTCGTACAGGGTATCAGATGTGTAATCCCATATTATAGTGCGTTCAGGGTCTAATTCATCTACCAACTTTCTAACTTCATCGGGAGAATAATATCCTGTCAAATCCCATGAGGCAAGCAACAGCTTTGCCATTGGGTATTTTTGGAAGATTCTGTTCATTGTTTTTCGGTAGGCGTATAATTTCATCCTCAGATTCATAGTTTTATCCGAGGAAAAAAGACGCTCTGCAAAGCCGATTGTGTGGAAAAGTTCACCTCTGCCGTATTCTTTTACATGGGTGTCTGTCAGTTTTAGATAGTTGTCAAGGTTTCTGTCCTTTCGGATATTCCATACAAGCATATCTTTTTCGTTGTAACCGTCACTTATATTAGAGAAAAATTCGGGATTTACCTTGTCCAGAAACTCTTGCGGGGTAGGTGTGTACCAATGTGTTGTAGTGCCAAAATCCTCCGGATGCATTAAATCTCTTTCAAATGCATAGTCAAGAATTTTCTTGCGAAGCTCGCCACGGTATTTTAATGACCATGGAGTTGTTCGGTCATTGTATTCCGTTTTATTTTCTCTTGTATCATTTGATGGATATGGAACAATATCTGGAAATGCCTTCTGGAAAATATCATCATTTCCTATACGGAGCATAAAAATGTTAAGCTTCTTTTTAAGCATCCAGTCAATTTCGCGTGTCCAGCCTTCGTATCCCCACATTTCTGCCTGAAATCTGTCAAGACCTCTGTGGGCAAAGTATCGCAGACCTCTGTATAAAAATTGTGTGCTTTCTGTTATGTTGATATTTTCCAAGGGCAGGCATTCTGTCTTTTTAATTATATCTCCGTCCCAGAACCATCTGCAACCACATACCTTTTCAAAGTATGTATATACTGCGTATAAAAGCGAACGG
>JAZLCB010000073.1:0-2349 GCA_045614005.1 Clostridia bacterium | reverse complement strand
TTTCCTCCTTAATAGATTTTTTGCGTTCGTGCTACATTTTATGGCATAAAAACTTTTTTGTCAAATTTGAAAGCATTTTTTCTTGTGCATAATACACAAAAAAATCATTTTTTTTTGACACATTGCTCAATGCGAGGCTTTTGCGTTTTCAAACTTCAAAAAAAGCACCAAACGCAGTAGGTACAAGGGTTAATGGATATATTAACCCGAAATTACAAAATTATTACATTTGGAAATAATTTTGTGCAGATTAAACAAAATTTAGGTGCTGTTACAAACGAGATGTTGTGTTTCACCCCCTTTACTAAACTATATATAGTGTTTTGGCTCTTGAAATATGTTAATTTTAATTTAAAAAATCTGTTTTGTGTCGCAAGCGACACTATTTTAAAAGGAGTTTACACCGCTTAAGTTCACATATAATTAATTATGTAAATCAAAAACTGGCTTATTTTCGAGCAAATCTGCCCTATTTATCGCGTTTTTGAGCCGTTTTTATCAAAGTTTTCCTTGATTTCAGATTCAACTAACTAAAAATGATTGCAAATTACCAATAAATATTTCAAAGCATATCGGGACAATTATCTTACGACATAAAAAGTGATGCAGTTGCACAAAAAAAGCACACCAAACTTTTCAGTTTGGTGTGCTTGTTAAAATAAGAACATATAATATAGTAGAAACTCGTCACAAAATTAATCTTCTGACATCTCTTTTACTATTTTTTTGTACTCATCATAGCCATACAGACGATTTAAAACATCGAGCATCATATTGGCAGATAAGTGCTTTGGGAGATTTAATTTTTTCTTTAATTCTTCCCTCTTTTGATTAGAATCGTCGCTTCCTGCAAAGCCATCGGAGTAAAAATCGGCCTTTGTAATAAGCCTAGATTCCGCCATAACTTCATACCCTGCATCGTTTAATGCAGTAATAATTGCCTCGTCGCTTACGCCTTCAACACCCAAAAAACCCTCTTTGGAATTGTGGTTTTTGCGCCTTTCTTTGCCCTTAATATCAGGTATATAGGCGTGTCTTACCTTGCAATCCGAAAGTATTTTCTTAAGGAAATTGCGTATCTGAAACCCCGCAGAATCACTGTCTGTAAGTATGATTGCGCCATTTTTCTTTGCAAGGGATTTAATCATATTCTGTTTTTGTCGGTCTTTGAACACCATAAATCCGTCTGTTACAACTATTGTAGCATCTACGAGGTTTGCAAGCTTGGATTTATCGTAATTGCCCTCTACAACTATGATTTCCTTGATTTTAAGCATGGTTTTAGTTCCTTAAGCTATGCATGGGCGCAGGTATTCTGCCACCGCGAGCAATAAATTCTTCGCTTGAGAAGGGATTTACGCTCATGACGGGTCCTGTGCCAAGAAGTCCGCCGAATTCTACAATATCGCCCACTTTTTTGCCGGGTGCGGGAATAACTCTTACAGCGGTTGTTTTGCAGTTTATCATGCCGATAGCAGCTTCGTCTGCTATAATTGCAGATATTGTAGAAGCACTTGTATCGCCGGGAATTACAATCATATCAAGTCCTACAGAGCAAACACAAGTCATTGCTTCGAGTTTTTCTAATGTAAGTGCGCCGATTTTTGCTGCGTCTATCATACCTGCGTCTTCACTTACGGGTATGAAAGCACCGCTTAATCCGCCAACTGATGAAGATGCAAATACTCCACCCTTTTTAACGGCATCATTAAGAAGAGCTAAAGCAGCGGTTGTACCATGTGTTCCGCACTTTTCGAGACCCATTTCTTCTAATATATATGCAACGCTGTCGCCTACTGCAGGAGTGGGTGCTAAAGATAGGTCAACTATACCAAAAGGCACGCCGAGTCTGGCTGATGCTTCCTGTGCAACAAGCTGACCCATACGGGTAACTTTGAACGCTGTCTTTTTGATAGTTTCTGCCACTACGCCAAAGTCTGCGCCTTTTACCTTTTCTAAAGCGCATTTTACAACACCGGGGCCGCTTACACCTACGTTAATAACACAGTCGGGTTCGCCTACACCATGAAATGCACCTGCCATAAACGGGTTGTCCTCTACGGCATTTGCAAAAACAACAAGTTTAGCACAGCCGAAGCCGTCTGTATCTTTTGTAAGGTCTGCTGTCTTTTTTATAATATTACCCATAAGTGCAACAGCATCCATATTGATACCTGCCTTGGTACTGCCTACATTTACGGAAGAACAAACTATATCTGTTTCGCTGAGTGCTTCGGGAATGGAGTCTATGAGGATTCTATCCCCTTTTGTAAAGCCCTTCTGCACCAATGCCGAAAAACCGCCTATAAAGTTGACTCCGACATTTTTTGCCGCCTTATCGAGTATTTT
>JAZLCB010000072.1:0-2616 GCA_045614005.1 Clostridia bacterium | reverse complement strand
ACAAGTGATTTTATCTTGGCTGCGGTATGGAGCTGAAGCTGTTTTACGCCCATAACCTTCATATTGATATCAACAAGGTTCATAAGTGCTTTACCAATACCGAGGTTCTGATACTCGGGATTTACACCGAAACGGCTTAAATAGCCGAGTTCGCCGTCTACAGCTACTCTTACACTTCCTACAACCTTGCCGTTTATGTAAGCAACAAGCACGAGCTTATTCTTTATATCTTCGGCAATTATCTCTCTTGTTTCCTTAAGTGCAGGAAGTTCATACTTTGTGTTTGCAAGCTCCTTGTACTTAACAAACGCAGACTCTGTGATTTCTAATATCTGATCTATATCCTTTTCGGATGCATTTCGTATTTCAAATCCGCTGTACATTATACCTTCTCCTTATTCTCCCATTGTAAGCGCCATTACAGCCTTTTGAGCATGAAGTCTGTTTTCTGCTTCGTCAAATATAACAGAACGCGGTCCGTCTATAACCTCGGCTGCAACTTCATAGTCTCTGTATGCAGGCAGGCAATGCATAAAGATAGCCTCGCTGTCTGCCATATTGAAGAGCTCCTGCGTAACGGTGTAGTCTTTGAATATCTTTATTCTCTCCTGCTTTTCGGCTTCCTGACCCATACTTACCCATGTATCGGTAATTACTACATCACTACCCTTTACTGCTTCCTTGGGATCCTCGGTAAGAAGTACCTTAGAGCCTGTAGATTTAGCTGTAGCAAGAGCTCTTTCCGTTACCATTGTATCGCACTCATAACCCTTGGGAGTAGCAACATTTATGTTCATACCAAGTTTAGTACAACCATAGAGAAGTGAATTGGAAATATTGTTTCCGTCACCCACATAGCACACAGTCTTACCCTTTAATCTGCCCTTGTGCTCGTATATTGTCTGGAAGTCTGCAAGTATCTGGCAAGGGTGCAAAAGGTCGGTAAGACCGTTAATTATGCTTATAGAACCGTACTTTGCAAGGTCTTCAACATCCTGCTGATCAAATGTTCTTATCATAATACCATCTAAGAATCTTGAAAGAACATTTGCGGTATCGTATATACTCTCACCTCTGCCGAGCTGTATATCGTTGCTGTTTAAGTAAAGTGCCTGACCGCCGAGCTGATACATACCAACTTCGAAAGAAACTCTTGTTCTTGTGGAAGATTTTGCAAATATCATACCAAGGCTCTTGCCCTTTAATATATGATGCTCTCTGCCTGCCTTATTGTCAGCCTTGAGTTTAACGGCAAGGTCCAATACCTTTTCTATTTCCTCTGTGGATAAATCATATAAGCTTAATAAATGTTTCATTTTGTTTTCTCCTTAAATAGATTTTTTGAGTGCTTCTATAAAACCGTCTGCATCTTCTTTGGTAATTATAAGCGGAGGTACAATTCTGAATACGCTCTCACCTATAACACCTATAAGATAGTGATATTCATTTAACAATACGGAATTTATCTTCTTTGCAATGGGCTCTTTTAATTCAACACCTATCATAAGACCCATACCGCGAACTTCCTTTACTACTTCGGAAAGTTCGTTTTCTATTCTTGTTTTTATGTACTCGCCTATCTTGGCAGAATTTTCGCAAAGATTTTCCTTTTCCATTACATCCATAACGGCAAGGCCTGCTCTTGTGCTTAAGGGATTACCGCCAAAGGTTGTACCATGGTCGCCCGGAGTAAATGCCGATGCAACAAAGTCCTTTGCAAGAACTGCGCTTACAGGAACTCCACCGCCAAGTGCTTTGGCAAGGGTCATTATATCGGGTACAATGCCGTAGTTCTGATAAGCGAACATCTTGCCGGTTCTGCCTATGCCTGTCTGTACTTCATCATCTATAAACAGGATTCCCTCACTATCGCATATATCGCGGATTGCCTGTGCAAACTCCTTTGTAACAGGATGAACACCGCTTTCGCCCTGAATAAACTCTATCATAATGGCTGCTGTGTGCTCGTTAACCGCATTTTTGAGACCTTCGATATCATTTATATCAACATGTACAAAACCGGGTGTTAGCGGTGCATACGGTTTCTTGTACTTATCCTGACCGGTTGCGGTAGCAGTAGTTATTGTTCTGCCGTGGAATGATTTATTTAATGTTATTATTTCGTATCTGTCTACGCCCTTGTTGTAAAAATACTTTCGTGCAAGTTTAATAGCACCTTCGTTTGCCTCGGCACCCGTACTTGCAAAAAATGCTTTGTCAAAATCGGATACACTGCAAAGCTTCTCGGCAAGAAGAGCCTGATTTTCTACATAATACACACTCGAAGTATGCAGAAGCTTTGACGCCTGATCGGTTATTGCCTCGGTAAGAGCAGGATGTGCATGACCGAGTGCGCTTACTGCAATACCTGCAAAGAAATCCTTGTAAACCTCACCCGAAATATCGGTAAGTTCTATTCCCTTGCCTTCTTTAAAGCAAAGAGGAGTTCTGTCGCCAAAGGTATTCATATAATATTTTTTGTCAGTTGCTATAATCTGATTTAATTTTTCTGTAAGCATAAATTATTCCTCCGACACTCTTTTGTATAATTATACGACATTTATTTATAAAAATCCATAGTGATTTTTCATAAAACTACAGGGTTTTACGCAAAAT
>JAZLCB010000071.1:0-4195 GCA_045614005.1 Clostridia bacterium | reverse complement strand
CTTTAATATATCGTCAAAAGACGGCTTATCCACAAACACTATGTAGACAAGGCTTATAACAAACACCACAAGAAACTGTATGCACGAAAGCTTGACTCCGTTTACCTTGGGTGAAAAATGGTCTACTGCAAGTATGTGTAGTGAAAAAACGAAAGCGCAGAAGATAAGCAGAATTTCCGATTTGTCGAATGTGAACTTTGTTCCCTTTTCCATACACAAAAAGTAAAGTCCGAGCACGGCAAAAACAACGCTTATCCATACAATCGGTCTTACTTTTTTGCCTGTAAAAATTCCCAGAAGCGGTACTATTACAAGATACATGGTAGTCATAAATCCTGCCTTACCCTCGTCGGCACCTACCATGGCTACTGTCTGCGCGGTACTCGCCACAAAAAGGAATATACCGCATACTATACCGCCAAGTATAAGCGTGCCGAGTTTGTCCTTTTTGTATGTACCCTCTTTTTTGGCTTTGCCGTCCATAAAGAATATAACAGGAAGCAGCGCAATACATCCTATTGCAGAACGGATACCATTGAACGTGCAACCGTGCAGGACATTAACACCGAGCCTTTGCCCTACAAAAGCTGTACCCCATATAAACGCGGCAATAAAGAGAAGTATGTTTGCGCGAAGTCTTTTTGATTTTATCATTTGTATCTCCTTTTATGCTGGTTTTGCATTGATTTACGCGTGAAATTTCACGGTAATTTATGTCAAAAGTGTATATCTACCTATTATATACCATAATGCTATTATATTATTAAAGAAGTCAAATTTCAAGAGGTTTTAAAATTTATTTTATATACAATAGACAATTATCCTTTTTATTGTTGAATTACTACGATATTTGTAATATTATAGCAGTAGCAAGATACTATGTAATATCGAAAAGAGGTTTTCATAATGCAACGAAAACACGAGATAGATATGACAACAGGGTCTATTGCCCCAAAGATAATGAAATTTACCATTCCCTTTATGCTATCGGGAATACTGCAAACCCTTTTTACCGCTGCAGACAATGCGGTAATAGGCGCATTCGAAGGCAGTAACGAGCTTGCCGCGGTAGGCTCTACGGGAAGTATAACCAACTTTGTAATTAACCTTTTTATGGGACTTGCGGTTGGTACAAATGTTGTACTTGCCAGAGGTATAGGTTCAAAACAGCAGAAAACCTGCGAAGAAACCGTACACACTGCAATGCTTATGAGCATTATAATTGGTATCTTTCTGGGTGCGGTAGGCTTTTTCTTTACCGATACATTCCTTACACTACTTAACTGTCCTGAAGAAGTATTGTCACTTGCATCCATATACCTTAAGATATATTTCCTCGGTATGCCTGCAATATCAGCATATAACTTTGCCTCGTCCATACTGCGAAGTAAAGGCGATACAAAAAGACCGCTTATATATCTTGCCGTTGCAGGTGTTCTGAATGTGGTATTAAACCTTATTCTTGTAATTGTTTTCAGGCTAAGTACGGCAGGTGTTGCCATAGCAACTACAGTATCGCAGATTCTCTCGGCATACCTTTCGATAAGAGCTCTTACAAAAGAAGACGGCTTCTGCCGTCTTGAACTTAAGAAACTGCGTATAGTACCGCACAGAGCTTCGCTTATCCTTAAAATCGGCATACCTGCAAGTATTCAGGGACTTATGTTCTCCATATCCAATATATCCATACAGAGCTCTGTAAACACCTTTGGCGCAGATGCAATGGCAGGTGTCGGTGCGGGAGCTAACTTAAACTCTATAGTATGGAACACCATATCCGCCTTTGGTCATGCATCACTTGCATTTACAGGTCAGAATTACGGTGCTAAAAAACTCGACCGAATAAAGAAAGTGTACCTGTGGTCGATACTGCTTATGATTGCATGCTGGATTGTGGTAATGGTACTGATACTTACGAATCTGGAACTTCTTTTAAAAGTATTTTTGCCCGATAATGAAAAGGCACTTGCTTTTTCCAAGATATCCTCGTCTACTCTTACAACCACCTATGTAATAGCAGGACTCATGGAAATAACAGTCGGTATGATACGCGGTCTCGGTTACTCCTCCGTGCCTGCCGTAATTTCCGTATTCGGAATATGCGGTATACGATTTGTGTGGCTTGCAACCGTGTTCCAAAAGTGGCATACATTTAAATGCTTGTATGTATCCTACCCTACAACATGGGCAATAACCACGGTGATGCTCCTTGTATACTTTGCAGTGATTTACAAAAAAGTAGTAAAAACACATAACTAAAAAATGACTTTGCGATAACACAATCGCAAAGTCATTTTATTTTTTCTATTACACCTTTTTTTACAAAATACACTGTATCTGCAATATCCATAAGCGGTTTATCGTTGTATGAATCGGTAAAGAATTCGTCTATCTTATCGCCGTATTTTTCTTTAAAGAGCTTTGCCTTTACCTCGCCAAAGCACACCTCGCCGAGCTTGCCCGTATTCATATCAAAGTGGGTAGCGATATAATTTTTAACTCCCATTCTTTTAAACATTACATCCACAAGCACATCTATATTTGCGGTGACTATTATGTCATCGTCTTTCTGCCTTTTGGCATAGAAAGGGCGTATGTTATGCTCGTGCTTATTCCAGAATTCATCTATAACGGCATAAATATCGTCAAAAAGATTAAAAAAGCTCTCTGTGTAGTATGCTCCCCTCTCTCTGAATTCTTCCTTGGACATACGACATCTTTTGTAACGTATGAGGTCCTTTATTATGGGAAAGAGCACTTTAAGAAGCACCGGCTTTTTCTTGAGGCAAAACCAAAAGAAGTCCAAGGCGCTCTCACCCTTATATATTGTGTTGTCAAAATCATAAACGTTCATCGTTATGTCTCCAAACATCACTCATAAAATGACATATCGTGTACTGCCCCATAAAAAGGTCTGTTGTTATGCGTCCACGATGATGCGGCATAGGCAGTATCTATAAAGTAAAGTGAACCGCCCACATTATTAACACCATTTAATGCACATTTTGCAGCAATCATACTCTCTCTCGATGGTGTATTATTGAACTTTTCTGTATGTGCCGGCGGAAACTGAACTCCATATCTGCTGTCATAGATAACATCCTTTATAGTATCGGGGAATTCGGGCGACTTGGCACGGTTTAGAACCGTATTTGCAACACCCAGCTTAACCTCAAAGTGCTGATATCCGCTTTCTATCTGTACTATTCTGCCCAGATACACAAGATCCTCAAGAGTATAGGAATTGTCCTGATATTCTGCGGGCACTACTATGCCCGGGGCACTTATATTGACTATGAAATTTAAGTTATCCCATTCTACTTCATAGCCAAGCACCTCCGATACCGCTCTTACCGGTATAAAGGTAAGGTTACTGTAAATCATGGAGGGATATTGGGTTGCTACGTTGTCTATAACACAGTAGCCATCCTTTGTGTAGAACTCAAAGGTGTGGCCATCCTTTGTCATAGCAGCCGCCTTTGTTTGATTATCCCAGGATACCTGTGCACCTATAGCATCCGAAAATGCTCTAAGCGGAATATATGTGCTGCCATTTGTAATTATTGCCTTCTGCTCGCACTTTACAAAGCTACCGTTTATAACTACGTCCACGGGTACATTTTGCTTGCCGTACGGTTCTCCGGCAAGAGCAGTAACCGATACAAGCGATATTACAGCTACAACTGCAACCAATAATTTTTTAAACATATTTTCCTCCGATAAATATCGATTTTTACATCTAGTTACTCAGTATCCGAAAGTAATTTATCGAATTCTTCAAGACTTATATATCCCTTGTAATCTTTGAATGAATTTCCGTCTTTAAGATACTTCTTTATATTTCGCTGAAGCGAAGTTTCCTCGGGAAGCTCATCTATATTCTGTGTCTTTGGCATACCAAACAAGTTACCATATACACCGTCTTCGTCAGTAGTACCGTATCTTTTAAACATATCGCCAAAACGTGATATATTAGTGGCTCTGCCCATAATTTCTTCCACGTACGGATTGAGAAGCCACGAGGAACACCAAAATGCCTTAAAATCGTATTCAGGATAGTGTTTGTTTAAAAAGGCAAGTACCTCCCGTGAAGCCAGTCATCTGTAAGCTCATAATCAAAGATTTCTTTTATATCGAGTATGGACACCATAAGATATCCGTTCTTCATATACGGAGCATGGTTTGCATCTGAAAC
>JAZLCB010000070.1:0-2086 GCA_045614005.1 Clostridia bacterium | reverse complement strand
GCTATTATTGTGCATGTATTTATTATTGTACCTGTCATTTCTTGTAAAAATCACGGACATTTCATTAAAAAATCGTGCAAAGGTAATCCTTATATAAGAAAAATACAAAAAAATACATTTTTTCGTGAACATTTTAAAACTCTCGTTTGTTATATGGGAAAAAGGGAATAAATGATAATTTAACAAATATTAAGTTAGAATCGTAGTATGAAAGAGTACTAATAGATGAAACTTAAATTTATATGATTATGAAAGAGTTATTTAAAAAACTAGAAGATGTTATTCAAGAGAGTGGCTATCAGTGTATTAGAATCAAAGATTATTATGATTTTTCGCAAAAGTTAAAATGCATGGGCGGAGAGTACAAAGGGTTTGTAATGACTGAGGAACTTAATAAGTTCTGTATGTTATATATTGACACTGTAGAAATGGCAAAAGAGGCCGAAAAAAAGAGTTTCGAATTGTCAAGATATAAAATAAGTATCTCGCCCGAAAATAAAGTCTTTTTAAGCAATATGCCGCAGGAGTATATAAGAAAATTCACTGATTATACTACTCTTGGCTTTTATTTGAAAGCCAGCAAGGAATTTGAAAAATTCTATAGTGAGAAGGAAGAGCTGGAAAACAGGTCATTCTTAGCGAGGTTGAAAGATGTTTTTAATTTCTTTCGAAAAAAATGATTGCATCACCCGCAAGTTGAACTTGACTTTTATATAAATACCAATGGAGATAGATTCATACAATCTTTCGTAAAGAGATAGAATGCATAAAATAGTTCAAAGTTTCTTTTAAATTATTATAATTTATCGAAAATACGCATATTGGAATTTTAAACAGTTTATTTATTAAGTAAAATAAAGTATATTTGTGCACAGTAATTTATAATGTACAAATATACTTTTCGTTTATGAAGCAATTTTTACGCTATTGTTTTATATTTTTTGCTTTTTTTCTAAGCAGCACCACATATGCCGATGAACAAAATATTGTCATCAACGAGCTAATGCATGCAAATGTTTCCTATATGCTTGATGGAACATACAATTACAATGGATGGGTCGAACTATATAATAGAGGAAAAAACAGCGTCAATCTCGAAGGATTTTCTTTTTCTGACGACTACGATAATCCAAGAAAATTTGTCTTTCCAAAATCAGTCGGCACAATAGATGCCGGTGGTTACAAAATAATATTTTTTGGCAACAACGATCTTGATGCTAAAAATGTAAATTTCAAGCTCGACTGCGATGGAGCCTCTCTGTATCTGTATTCAAATGATTCTACACTTATAAGCTTTGTAAATTACGGATATTCCTATCCTAATCTTTCTTATGCCCGTAAGACCAATGGCGAGGGAGTATGGGCTACATGTATAAAACCTACACCCGGAAAAAGCAATAACAACGGAGAATTTTCTGTTAAACGCATTGCAAAGCCTCGCACAAATATAGCGCCTGGAATATATTCGGGCAATTTGATAATAAAATTGGAGTGCGACGAAGGAAGCATCAGATATACTACAGATGGTAGTGAGCCTAACGAACGCAGTAAAGTGTGGAGCGGCAATTTGCCTATAAACACAACAACGATAATAAGAGCAAGGTCATTTAAGAAAGGATGTATACCGTCCGAAATATTGACTTGTACCTATATAGTTGATAATAATAGAATATATGACTTGCCTGTTATTTCAATAGTTACCGACCCCGACAATTTGTGGAGCGACAGCATCGGTATCTATTGTGAAGGAACAAACGGTACTACAGGTAATGGTGTTTCTTATCCGGTAAATTACAATAGAGATTGGCGCCGTCCGTGCAATATCGAGATTTTCAATAATCCGCATGATAAATATCTTAACCAGCAATGTGATATTTCTATTGGTGGTGGTTATTCGCGTTCTTATCCGTTAAAGTCATTGGAATTGAATGCCGAAAAGAAATATGAGGGTCGAAACTCTTTCGATGTACGAATGTTTGCGAAAAAGCCATATTATCGTTTTAAAAGCATAAACCTTCGTAACAGTGGAAACGACTTCTACGGCTCTATGTTCTCCGATGCAATGCAGCAGAATTTATATGCGGGA
>JAZLCB010000069.1:0-3190 GCA_045614005.1 Clostridia bacterium | reverse complement strand
CCTGTTATTATGAGCTTGTTCATCTTTTCTTTTATCTGTTCATATATCGGTCTGCGATCTCCGAAATCAGTTTGAAACACATAATCACCCCTAACTGTATCAACTGTATTAATACAAATAATACAGTATAATTTTGTATTTGTCAATAATTTCAAAAAAAGAAATCTGCCCCAAAAGCAGATTTCTTTAAAATCAGTTATTTATAAAAAACTTTTCTATTTCTTCGCCATTTGCACCAAATGTTCCCGAGGACATATTTCCTTTACCTCCGCCTCTGCCGTTTAAAGATGCATTGGCTTTTGCGGTGATGTCGGCTATGTCTTTGTCTTTTGATATTATAATATATCTGTAGCCTGCCTCGTCGCTTCCTGTAAGTACAACAGCAAAAGAAGCTGTTTTTTCCTTAAGGTCATTTGCTATAAGTCGCAGATAACCTGCATCAAGGTCATTTGCAAAAAGGCATATGTTTTTGTCCGTATACTCGGTAGAGTCTATCTTTGATTTTATTATCTGTTTTGTCCTTTCGGAAAGCTTTATTTTAAGGTTTGCTATATCCTCGGTAAGCTTTTTAACACCGTCTGCAATCTCTTCCTGCTTTACAGATATCATTGCAGATATTTCTTTTGAGCTCTTGTAGCGTTTGTTGTAGTCGTAAAGTGCATCAAAACCGCATAGTATATTAAGACGCATACCGCCTTTGTAGTTAATGGCATCGAGTATTTTTATCATGCCTATTTCGCCCGTGTATTTAACATGGGGAGCACAGCAGGCACATTTGTCCACGTCGCCTATTGTCACAAGACGGACATTGCCTGTTATGCCGTCTTTGGCTCTGTAGGTTTCTGTTTTCACTTCTTCGTCTGTAAGATATCTTGCACTTACGGGCATATTGCGTACTACCGCTTTATTTGCAAGAAACTCTATCTTTTCTATATCTTCATCGGAAAGGGGACCCGACAGATCCATGGTAACATAGTCCGCACCGAGGTGAAAGCCTACGTTTTCGTATCCGAAGAGTTCATGTGCTATACCGCATATAATATGTTCACCGCTGTGGTTTTGCATATTGCGGAAGCGTACATCAAATTCTATTGTACCCTGAACTGTTTTGCCCACTTCAAAGGGAGTTTCGCTGTAGTGGTATATTGTATCACCGCAAAGCTCTACATGGCAGATGGGTGTGCCGTCTATTGTGCCCCTGTCTGCACATTGACCGCCCTCTTCGGGAAAGAACAGAGTTCTGTCAAGCTCTGTTTTGTATAAGTTATCCTGTTTTTCACAGCCAATAACCATAGCTTCAAATTCTGTAGCGTAGCTGTCGTTATCATATAATTTTATTGTCATAATATCACCTACAAAAATTATACAAAAAAACAATCTCTGTGTCAAATATCACATTTATATATAGGTATAAAAACAAAGATTTTTGGACACAAAAGCAATAAATACGAAAAATTCTTACTATTTTCTCATAAATTGCCAAAAAATTATTCGGTATATATTGAATTTGGTGGCGCTTCTCGAAAAATATTTTTGTTTTTGTTGCAATGCCAAGAAAATATTTGCAAGATATACAAAATCGCTTTACTTTTTGCGGTGTTTTTTGTATAATACAACATAGAATTGAGGTGAGGGGAAATGGACGCGATAGATTATCGTATTTTAGCTTGTCTTAAAGAAAACTCACGAGAAAATGCCACCAACATCGGTGCTAAAATAAACCTTTCCACATCTGCAGTAATCGAGAGAATAAAGAAGATGGAAAGCTCGGGGCTCATAGAGCAGTATACTACTATTATAAATCAGAGTAAGCTCGGCAGAGAACTTATGGCTTTTATAACAGTAAGGCTCGAACACCCCAAACACTACGAAAACTTTGTGGATGTTGTAAATTCCAATAGTGCAATAGCGGAGTGTTATTACATAGCAGGTGATTTTGACTTTATATTAAAGGTAGTTACAAAGTCAGGCAAAAATCTCGAAGAAATATTAAATAGTATTAAGTCCATAGAAGGTGTTTCCATGACGAGGACCACAGTTGTCCTTTCGGAAAACAAACGCGAGGTTTCGCTTCTTCCGGACATTGAGTAGGAATCAAACATTCAAAATATAAAATAAAATAAATTCAGGAGGATTTGATGTTATGATTATCGGTATTCCAAAGGAAATTATGCACGGCGAAGGCAGAGTATCTGCTATTCCCGAAACAGTTGCACTTTTAAAGGCAGAAGGCTTTGAAGTTCTTGTAGAAAACACAGCAGGTGAGGGCGCACTCTTCGCAGATAGCGAGTACGCTGCAGCAGGTGCTACAATGATTGCAGATGCAGAAGAACTCTATGCAAAAGCTGATATTATCTTAAAGGTTAAAGAACCCCAGTTCAACGAAGCTAAGGGCAAGCACGAAGTAGACATGATGCACGAGGGACAGTATCTTATTACATTTATCCACCCTGCATCTCCCGTTAACCATGAAATGGTTAAGAACATGGCTGCAAAGGGCGTTATCAGTCTTACATTAGACGGTGTACCCCGTATCTCCAGAGCTCAGAAGATGGATGCACTTTCTTCCATGAGTACCTGCGCAGGCTACAAGGGTATCCTTATGGCGGCAAATGACTTAAAGAAATTTATTCCCCCCATATTCTGTGCAGTAGGTCAGGTTAAGCCCTGTAATGCACTTGTTATCGGTACAGGTGTTGCAGGTCTCAGAGCTCTTGCTACAGCAAAGGGTCTTGGTGCTATTACATATGCTGCAGATATCCGTCCCGCAGCAGCAGAACAGGCAATGAGCCTTGGTGCTAAAATAGTAGATACAGGCGTTCCTGCAGAAATCGCAGTAGGTGAGGGCGGTTATGCAAATGCACTCCCCGAAGAATGGCTCGTTAAGGAAAGAGCTGCTCTTGCAGACACAATCAAGGAAATGGATATTATCTTCTGTTCCGCACTTGTTCCCAGTAAGCTTGCTCCCGTAATTCTTACCGAAGAACTCGTTAAGACAATGAAGCCCGGCTCCGTAATCGTGGATATCTCCATCGACCAGGGCGGTAACTGTGCTATCACAGATCCCGGCGAAACAGCTGTTAAGCATCAGGTTACAATCGAAGGTATCAAGAATATCCCCGGTATGCTCCCCACAAGCTCCACATGGATGTTCTCTCACAATATCTATCAGCTTGTTAAGTACCTTACA
>JAZLCB010000068.1:0-3978 GCA_045614005.1 Clostridia bacterium | reverse complement strand
GCAAGAAGCCGTAACGACCAAGTTGCGCTCGACTGCAGAATGTATTTAAGAGACCGCGCTATTGCAACCATTGATAAAATTAAAGAATTGCTTTTATCAATCGTAAGCGTTGCGGAAGAACATAAAAGTTCAATTATTTATTATGCTTGGGATATTCTAAAAAACGGTCAAAAAAACAGTAAGGAATACGAACAACTTCTTTCTCTTTTGGATAATATAAATGATAAGAAGCTTTTAGCTGATTTAAAAGCGAAAATTAAAATTATTGAAAAAAAGGTAGAGCAAGAGAGAATAGAAAAAGAAAAAATAGAAGAGCGAAAAAAGAAAACTGCCATCAAATGGATAATGGCGTTTGTTGCATTCGCACTTGTCTGTCTTTTTACGAAAAGTTATGTAATAACTCCAATGCAGGAAAAGGCAAGAATGGCAGAAGAACAAAGAATACAGGAAATGCATGAACAAGCAGCGAAAATGCTAAATTCGGGCAATGAATTAGAAGGTATTAAATTGTTTTCAAAGTTAAACACTGCAGAAGGCAGAGTTGCTCTTATGAAACATTTTAGAAAACAGCCGATTTTATTTGCGGGTGATTGCCAAACTATAGGAATAAAATCGGATAGAACAATTTCATTGGCAGGAAATGTGCATTATTATTTTAAAGACTATTCTCAAGAATGGAATGATATAATTGCTGTTGATAGTCAATCTGATTTTGTGTTTGGATTAAAGTCAAATGGTTCCATTGTTGTGTCCGAATATAAAGATGAATTTAAAGATGAGGGTTCTGCTCATGGGGAAGATAAAGTATCTGAATGGACAGATATTATTGCTATTTCTTCAGCACCTTATCATACAATTGGATTGAAATCTGACGGCACAGTTGTTGCTACTAAATACTTGGGAGACGATGAATATAATACTAATCAATGTGGTGTGAATGAGTGGACAGACATAGTTGCGATTTCTGCTGCGGAATTTCATACAGTTGGATTGAAATCTGACGGAACGGTTGTTGCTACCCAATATTTTGGTGATGAGGAATTTAACGATAATCAATGTGAAGTATCAGGTTGGACTGATATTGTTGCAGTTTCCGCTGAAAGGAATTTTACTATTGGTTTGAAATCTGATGGTACAATTATTGGCGTTGGAGATATGGCGGATTTAGAAATTGATAAAGCAAATTGGAGAGATGTAGTTGCGATCTCTACTTCGAATTATCATTTGGTAGGATTAAAATCTGACGGTACGGTTATTGCAACAGGATTGAATAATGATGGTCAGTGTAATGTGTCAGAGTGGACAGATATAGTGGCAATATCAGCAGGGGACGAACACACAGTAGGTTTGAAAATAGACGGTACTGTTGTTTCAACTGAACTTACCAATAAAAAAGCTGGAGATTATGACAAAACAATTGTTGAAGGTTGGAATTTGTTTAAGTAATTAATAGATAAATTCGAGGAGGATAAATAATGATAAATACACAGATAGATAATATGCAAAAATATGCAAATTATAAAGAACAGTTTGGAAGACTCAAGAAAGCACTTAATAACAGTTTTTATCTTGAAGCAATTTTTATTGAGTATGCTATTATTGAGGATAGATTAGAATCAGTATTAAGACATAGTGGAAAGTTTAATCCTGAAAGACATACTTCGTTAAACTCTAAATTAAAGAGAGTTTCTAAAATGGCAGAAGAAGTAAAAGGGTTAGCAAGAAAATATTTTTCTGAAGAGTTGTTAGAAGAAATAACGATTTGGAAAGAAGATAGAAATAAATTGATTCACGCTTTAATGAAACAATCTTTACATACAGAAGATTTACAAATTGTCGCCCATAAAGGTCAAGAAATTGCCAAGGTGGTTTCAAATAAAACGAAATCTTATAATAATGCACTTTCAAAATTACAAATGAAATAATTTTATAGTGTGCTGATATGGGTGGGATTTACTCGTGTCAAGTCTATAAAATTTAAAATATTAGTTTGCTTAATTTTTATATTTACATATATCATCGAAAGCAAGAAAATCCAGTATTCTCGCGGATTCTAAGGGATTTTATTCGCCGATCTTGACACCGGTCTTACCCAAATCAATTCAGTGTTTAATGGAGGATATTATTATGAGTAAAAAATATTTCTTTTCGTTTATAGATGACGCGATATGGATATTTCGCGACCTTACACGACAACGCCCTGAATCTATGTTTGATCATCCGTTTTTTGCAGTGCTCAAAAACGCACATGAAAGATGGGGTTTAAAAACACAGATAAATCTGTTCTATCGTACAGATTATTACTATGGCATGGATGAGTTCAATCTTTCGGAAATGACAGATTGTTATAAAAAAGAGTGGGAAGACGCATCAGATTGGCTTAAACTCGGATTTCATTCATATCAGGAATTCCCCGACTATCCGCACATAAATGTGACTTATGATGATATGTACAAGCTGTTTAATATGATAAAAGACGAGGTCATCAGATTTGCAGGAGAAAAGACCTTTACACACGGTGTTGTTCCGCATTGGGTTCCTGTAAGCTATGACGGATGTCGTGCATTGCGCGATTGCGGTGCTGAAATTGTTTGTGTAACCGTAGGAGAAACAAAGGAGTTTGACGGAGATTTCGACTGCTTGCCATATGGCCATGCAGGCAGACTCTTGCAGAATCGCAAGAGCGAATCAAAACTTTTTACCCGGGTAACAAAGGATGTAGCAATAACAAACTCCATATGCGGATACAACCATTTTTCCGATCCTGCATTGTTTAATAACGACAAGGTTATTGGTTATGTGGTAGATGAAAAAACAAAACTCAAATTCAAAAAACTTGATGATAATTTTGACTTGAATAACTACAATGTAGAGGAATTGAGAGAAGAACTTGAGCGTCGACGCAATGATGAGCTTATATGCATTGGCAATCACGAACAATATTTCTTCCACGATTATATGGCGTATGAGCCGGATTATGCAGACAGAATTTATGAAATGGCAAAAATTCTCATCGAGGATGAGGGTAGGGAATGTATCTTTATCGAGGATTTGGCAAAAATGAGTTGATTATTTAAGATAAAACCTGTAGAATTTAATAGTAGAAAAAGCCGGTGCAAAATACCGGTCCTTAGACGGCATACATCCCACCTTGGCAGGTCATGGATATATTGCGCGCAGGTGGATTGAGTCCCGCTCGGATATATGCGGCTTGGATAAGTAACTGTACTTTGCTGTACAAACATAAAAAAGAAATACCAAAAACACATAAAACATATTAAAAGGAGAAACATCATGAGAGTTTTAATGATTGGAGCACATCAGGACGATAATGAATTTGAGTGTGGCGGTCTCGCTGCAAAGCTTATTAAAAACGGTCACACAGTAAGGTTTCTTTCCATGTGCAACGGATGTGGAGGCCACCATATATTAGGACCAAAAGAAATATCCGAACGCAGAGCAAAAGAATCCGCCCGCGTAGCACAAATGCTCGGTATTCAGTATGACATATGGGATAATGACGATTGCAATCTTGTTGCAGATTTAAGTACAAGAAAGCGTACCATAAGATACATTCGTGAGTTCAATCCCGATATTATCATAACTCACAGAACCATCGACTATATGCCCGACCACAGAGCAACAGGTCAGCTCGTTCAGGATGCATCCTATCTGCTTACAGTACCCAACGAGTGTCCGGATGTTCCCGCAATGCGATTTATGCCCGTTGTTATGTATAGTGAAGATAGATTTACAAACCCTGTATTCAAGCCCGATGTCGTAGTAGACATAGATGCCGAGGCAGATACCAAATTGCAGATTGCGCATATCAATGTATCGCAGGTGTATGAGTGGCTTCCGTATACATACGGTGAGCAAGTTCCCGAAGGTGAGGAGGAACGCTTTGAGTGGTTAAAGGGTATCAACGTAACTGCGGAAACAACAGACGAAGAGGTTATGTCCGCTACCAGAGGCTAT
>JAZLCB010000067.1:0-17335 GCA_045614005.1 Clostridia bacterium | reverse complement strand
GCTCGACCTTGTAAAACTCGGAATCAATACCAAGAAGGTTCTGAATGTCCAACCCGCTTATCCACGAATCGGTTTAACGATGAGTTCAATCGACAGCGGAAATGTGTTTCAGGTGGCGGCCGCCGTCAATACCTACTCTGCTATAGGTCAAACATCGTCGATTAACATCGACCCCATTATGACAGAGATGGCGATGGCTCAGGTTCGTAATACCTTAGCAACGGATTTCCAATGGAGATATGATATAGACAACCAAGTTGTCTATTGCGCTCATCGTGACCCGATGCCTACTCAGGTTACCATCACTTATACTCCTGACTATCAGGATGTCAGTGAAATCAAAAACGATACTTGGATTGATTACTTGATTCGACTTGCCGAGGCTAACATGAAGAAGGCGCTCGGTCGTTCAAGAAGTAAGTACACCGTAGAGGGTTCCAATGTATCATTAGATGGCGACCAACTTATTCAGGAAGCTAATACTGAGTTAGAGGCTATCAGAGCCGAGTTGGAAGCGAAAAAGTCGAAATTAGTAATGCTTAATTAAGGAGAAACGAACATGAAGTACACAAAGTCTATTCGTGCAAGTCGTAGAGTTCGTCCTGCAACAAGACCCGTAAGTGCCTCCCGTGCTTCCCTTCGCAGAAGGGCTGTAAAGGCTGATGAGGAAATCGAGGAAATCGAGGCTCCCGTCGAGGATGCACCTATCGACGCGGGTGGCGTTAATGTTGATGCAGAGGCATCTGAGCTTCTTTTCGAGGCTGAGGATGTTGCAGAGCTTATCGCTGAAGTTTCCGGACAGCCCGTTGATGTTACCGCTGATGAAGATGAAGTAATCTTCACAGTTGGTGAGGATGAGTACACCGTCACACCTGAGGGAGACGAGGAAATCGTTGAGGAATCTAGGAGAGTTAGACGCGCTCGTTCAGTCAAGGCAGGCAGAGCTGTAAGAAGACCTATGGCTCGCAGAGTTTCTGCTTCACGCAGAGCTTCCGCTACTCGTAGGGTTTCTGCATCTCGCAGAGTTTCCGCTACACGCAGAACACGCAGATAATTCTATTTGGATTAATGCACTAATTCAGCCCTACGGGTAATCTAAACCATTATCCGTAGGGCTTGTTTACTTTCATATCTGAGGTATTCAATAATGGCTGATTCAGCATTTTCCCTTAATTCCGTTCTCGGATGGTTAAAGGGCTTCCTTAATCAAATGGCTTGCCCGGTATCCGGATTTGGTCTTGGTGATGCTAAGGTTAAAGAGGACGGCGATATCTTTTCCTCATTGTTCACATTCGAGGGTGATACCAATTCCGGCATATTCAATACTAACGGCGAAGTGTTATCCAATATTGAGGGTGAGACAATTGACCTCAATGTTCTGTTAAAGGTATTAAACTTCAAAGAAGTATTCAAGCCGGTTATGAGTGCGTTGAATGAGCTGAATGCAAACAATGTTGGTCCTAATAGTGAAGTCTTAGCACTTTTATTAGGCAGTCAGCGCGGGGCTGAAGACGGTCAGCCTGATAATGAATATCATAAAGGTAGTAAGAGCTTACTTGGAATAAACCTTGTTGAAGGTGGCAAGATAGTCGAAGCCAACTACAAATATACTTTCGGAACCTTCTTCGGTAAAGAATGGTCTTGGAAGAAGATTGCGGAAGACTTTTTGAAGTATGGTCTTGAATGTAAGGCTCCGGGCGCTCAGTACGGCGCTATTGATAATCAGCCTTTAAGCAAGTGTGGTTCCTTGATTTCTGAGTACCTAGAAATGACCGGTATCATCATGAATGTAAATGAAGTTCAAGTTGATATCATGACATTGGTTGCACCTTTACTTGTAAGGATGCAGGCATATCTTATCGATTACTATGAATCTGCCTATGAGAAGTATGTTACTAATGGGCAGGCTCATGCTACTGAAGAAGCTTCGTTCGAAGACTTAGAGGCCGAACCTGAAAGGTCGGATGCAACTACTATGGAAGACGCTTATGAATCCGCAGGATTTGATTCTGCAAAAACGATTGATGTAACTCTACAGAAGATTACCGGTACATCTGAGATTAAGATGACGGCAATCAAAGCAAACTATAGTCCCTCCGATGTTCTTAACGATATGGAAGAACTCATGGAGCAGGACGAGTTCATCGATTCTATTACTGAGGAACCTCAGACTTTTACCATCGGCGTAGATGACGATGGTTTTGACATTGAAAGATGCGATAGCTGTCAGGAGTGCGACCCGTGCGATAGCTTGGGCGAAGCCTTAAAGACTGCTATTCAGGCATATAGAAATCTTTACATCATACATTGGATGTCATTCGGCAACGACATGATGAAAACACATCTGCTTGCTGAGGAAATGTATGGTGAACTTATTCAGGAAATCGATACTTTGGGTGAGTTAATGGTCGAGAAGTGTGGAACCATCATTGACCCTAACTTCCCTTGTGAATATATTGAAGTCAAGAATTTTGAATTTCAGGAAAGCTTAGATGTGATTAAGTCGCTGATTCAGCCTTACATCGATGCCATTGATTTTGCATACTGCAATCAGGATTCTGATGTTCAAAGCACTTTCGATGAGTGGTTACGCTATTGGAAGAAGCAGTTGAACTACTTTGTTACAAGGCAGGAAGCCTGAGTATTTAGACAGTTCAATCGTTAAAATAGCTAGGCACAACACCTATTCTAAGTAGATAAGGCAGGTATTATAGGATGAAGACTTATATAGAAGCTTCCGGTACTGTGAATCCTATCATCGATAATTTAGCAAAGCGTATTGCAGAAAGCTTTAATGAAGACATCAGAAATGATGATTTTGATGGATGGGAAGATTTTGTAATTCGCAACATGCTATCTTCGGCTGATATAAAAGAAGAAATCGTAGGATTAGCTAATTACTATTGGGACAAAGACCACAAGCAACATAATGCACATTATTATGTGGCAGATAACGGCGCTGTCGGGTCATACGGTGATGAGTATTCTTACAGACAATTTAAGAAGCTCGTTATGAAATATGTCATCCATGATGGCGATTTGGACGATGAATTTGAAGAAGGCGAGGAATAATTATGAAACGATATGTCAGGGCTAATAAAAATGTCAATCCTTCAGATTTACATGTCGGGGATGTTATTCAGACGAAAGCAAACCCTAAAAATCCTTATGAAACTAAACTTTGGTGCTATGAGGGTATCATAGATGATATGGGCGACGGTTGGTTGCATTTAACCGATGAAGATGGTTATGGACATCAGATTACTTGGGGAAGAAGTCCATACGGGGACCCCTCTTTCGCTCGTTTAGACAGACCGGACTTCAAACTCCCCGGAGAATTATTTAGTCATACTTTTTATGGTAAGGGTGAACACCACTCTAAGCAAGAAGTTATAGATTTTTTGCGTAATACAGATAAACCCATAAAATACACTTATGGTTTGGGTTATAGAAACCCTACAACACATAATAAGCCTATATCTTTAGATGAGGCTTTGGCTATTGTAGAAAGAGAATGGGGCATGCTTGATGTTGACGAGCGACCTAAATATGTTCATCTTAACGCCTATAGCGAAAATGATATGTGGTAATAACTATAGGAGGATAATCTAATGAAGCGTTACATCCAAGCTAGCATTACATCTGAAGTTAATGACATCGTTAATAACAAGAAAGATGTTAATTCCCGTGAATGCTATGAACCCTTTTGGGACGAAGATGCTATAAAGTGGTTTCTCAGCAAAAATACGCAGATTACTGATTATGAAATCGTAGAGATTACACCGGATAGCCCGGATTATCAGAAGTATCGCAGGGGATTAAATCTTGAATACTATAATCCACCAAAATCCTACTTTGTACTTAAATGGACTGAAACCGATACCTATAATGCTACAAAGGTTGAAGAATTAAATGCTCTTTTTAAGACGATAAAAACTTTTGATGAACTGCAAGAGTTTTACGATGCAATTAACTCCATCGGGGATGGCAGTTGGTTTTATACAAGGAAAAATAATAACCCCTTAAATTCCGCTTTTTGGGAAGTTCCAACTGAACCTGAATATGTGGAATATGTTGTAGATAGGCATAGTGCTTTACTTAAATGCAAGATTTCTAATCTGTATAAAGTATTGAAGATATATTAAACAAGGAGGAATAAAGATTATGGACTTAACCAATTTATACGAGGTTTTAGTTGATAATGTAGAGATTCAGGTTTGGGGTCATATCTATGGTGGCTATGGCGATGGTGATAGACACGGCTTTGGCGATGACAGCGAAGGTATCATTTTTGAAGGTAGATTATATGATTCCTATAAGGCTGTCGAACCTTATGAATATTGCCGTGTAGTCCAAATTGAGGTGGATAACCAAGGCAAGCTGTATGTGGAAATTGAAATAGAAGATTAAGGGATAGTGCAAATATGAAGTACATTCTTGCTTATAACTATGTCGGTAGTATGCACGGTATTCGTATAGTTGTTGGTGATGAGCAGACGATAATAGATTACCTCACATCAACATTAGAAGATTCCGATGATATTTACACGCTTGATGATTTAATTGCTTGGGTAGAGGATGACGCTAATGAATGGCAACATCGTTATAGGATTTTTACTGTAACGGATATGTCAGGAAACGACCTTATTAGGTTTTGTTAATAAAGTAATTATTTAAGGAGAACTCTTATGATAGACGGTGTTACAGTCAAGGAGCTGTTAAAGGCATGTCAGCAGGAAGTTGCTAAGGGCAACGGCGATAAATTCATTTTTATTTCCCGTGATGACGAAGGTAACGGTTGGCATCAGTTGTGGTATAACTTTACTGAGCTTACCCCGGATACTTGTGATGATTATCGTGTATGGGGTATGGGAAGTCTTGACCCTGACAGACATATCCTTTTAGGTTAATCGCGGGGCATGTTATGAAAAGATTCATTAAATCGTCTGAAACCTCATATACCAAGGATGATTACAGAGCTGATTTGTTATTGTTGAAGCATTCTCATGACCCGAATCAGACTGCATTAATCCAAGAGCGCTTGCGTGAGTTCAAGGCGAAGAATCCGGAACTAGCAGAAAAGATTAAAGCCGAAGTAAACACGCTTAGACCTAAAGCTAAGCCATATAAAAGTAAATACAGATGGTAAGCTTGTGATACATTGTGGTCTTTTATGTCTTTAATATACAACCCTACATATAACCAATTGAAGGAATCTCTCGGTGAGTTCGAAGCCACTATGCTGATGGCTAAGAAAGCCCGGGAGATTACTGCTTCTTTAGATAACCGAATCACTTGTGCTGAGGCGCTGAGTTATGCGTCCCGTGGGGCATTACCCAACCCTAAAGATTACCCTGACCACCGGTTAGACCGGGTGAAGGATTATATTACTTATGTTAGTGATGTAGAAGTCCGGTCGGCAGTCATCGCGTCATATGAGGATTCCCTAGCCAAAAATAACCTTGTATATAACTATAAAACCGTAACGGATGACCCTAGAATGTCCCGGATACGCATTATCATGAACATCCTATGGGATAACCGACCTCATAAGAAATAAGGAGTATTGATATGAAGATATATGCAAGCATGGGTGGAAAAACGATAGTCAGTAAATCAAAGCTCGAACAGCAGTTTACTGAGGTTTTCAGGAAACACATGGGCGACTATCTTGACCCGGATGGTGGAAACTCCGCCGAAGATTACATGCTTCGTATTGATATTGGAGAGGACAGTGGTGCTGTTAAGGTTGATATTGAGGCTGAAACCTATTTCGACCAAAACGAGATGATGGATTATTCCGAGTATAGGAGCATCATGATTTATGACTGCGGAATGTCCCCTAGCGAAATCAAATCCAAGGATGAATACTATGCGGATATGTATAAAGAGCCTACGCTAGAAGACGCTATGACTGCGGTTCTTAAATCCTATAATCCTAATTGGTATTTCGAGTTATATAACGCATGCCGTATTCAGGCATGGCTTGATGAATGTATCTTAAAACCATAAACGAAAATAAATAAAGGAGATTCATTTTTATGGCAACGAAGAAAAAAGCAGAAGTGAAAGCCGTAGAACCTGAAGTCGTTGAAGAAGTCGTAGCCGATGAGGATTGCGATATCGACCTCCCGGTTTCAGATGAAGTTGAAATCGATGAGGGTGATTTAGAGGATGAGGATTTCTACGAAGAAACCACAGAAGACGATGAAGAAGTAACGGAGGATGACTGATATGGCAGACGGAACCGTAAAAACTGCTACAAGTCTCTTTAAGTCATGGAAGGGACTGAATGAGACTACAAAGCATGCTCAGACGCAGAAAAAGATAATTAATCCGTATAATAAGATTTCTGGCCGTCATCTTGACTGCAAGACCACGCCATGGTGTCAGGTGGCCGTCGTGTCCTGCCTCTACCAAGCCGGCCTGAAGAAGTATTATGTCACCGCAGGCTGTAAACAGGCCGCTAATTGGTACAAAAATAAGAAGCGTTGGAAGTCCAAGACAACCAAGCCGACCGCAGGCATGCAGGTATTCTACGATTTTAAGGGGAAGGGTTCGCCGACCCATACGGGACTTGTAGTCGCTGTCTCAGGCAACACGGTAACCGTGTACGAGGGCAATAAATCCAATGCTGTCGGCGTTCGCAAATATAACTACAAGACTTATACGAAGTACATATACGGGTATGGTCAGCCTTACTATCTCACAGCTAAGACTGAGGCAAAGCCGGCTGAACCCGTTGTATCTGAACCTATTGAGGCAGAGCCTATTTCCGATACAGTTGTAGTTGAACCTACACCGGCTCCTACAACACCTACGACATCAAAGCCTGCTACATCAAAGCCGGCTTCCAAGAGCTACAGAGGTCAGGTTACTGCTTCCAAGGGCTTGAATGTCAGAAAAGGTCCCGGAACGAACTATGCTAAGGTTGGTGCCCTTGCAAACAGAGCAAGAGTTACTATCCTTGAAACCAAGAACGGTTGGGGACGCATCGGTAATGGTAAGTGGGTAAGCTTATCCTACATTAAGAAAGTTTAATCGTACTAAACGGGGCAGTAACATGGAGAATCAAGAATTTGAAGTTGGCGATGCAGTAAAGATAGCGTCTAACGGCGTGTATTATACCGGTAGGATGATATCACCGTTAATCAAGTCGAAGTGTTGGTATGTAACAAGTGTGGCGGGAAACCGCGTCATGTTGGGTACATCCACAGACGGTTACTACTGTCTGAACGCTCCGGTTGACGCTAAGTATTTGACCAAAACCTAATCACTTCCTATATTCTTCTGCACCGAGATAAGCCCCATTCCGTGTTGGGGCTTATCTTATTTTTACCCACTGTTAAATTAATTTACTAATCGTTATAATACATGTGGGTATCTTGACAACTGAATATTCACATGTGAGCAGGGTGAAATGGCAAACACAGCTCGGCTTGCCCGAATGGCGGAATTGGCAGACGCAACGGACTTAAAATCCGTCGGAGTAAAATCCGTACCGGTTCAAGTCCGGTTCCGGGCACCAATACTGCTCACATTTTGAGTTTGTTAGGTTCTTATGAAAAACCTATCACCAAGGGGATTCGTTTAATTAAGACAAGGCTCGAAACCTTATGGGTGTTGGCTATCATCCCATCCCCTACCGAAAGCACTCGGATGACCATGCAACCAACCCGACGGGGTTAATCTTTATTAAGATGTTTGGAGTGCTATACAAATAATATGGGTCGTAAGCGGAGTGGTAGTTGCTTCATAATTCGCAGGAGTTTGGTAGGTTCTCTCTTAAAAACTTATCACCGGTGGGGCTTACAAAATAGTTTGCGGTGTTACCGGACTATCTTGTATGGGGGTTCGAATCCCTCCATGAGATTGATTCTTATGTGGCGAAACGGCAAACGCGGCCCCGGCACAAAGAGTTTGGTAGGTTCTCTCCAAAAACTTATCACCACAGAGCATAGCTTAAAGTAGAGCATGTGCAAGTGAGGAAAGTAGGTAATAATTCCTACATCTCCGACAGTAGTTGGGGATTATACTGATAGGTTGTTTCCTTGCGTGGAGCACAAGAAGGTATCTAACGAATATCTGCTCTGACCATTAGGACAAACTTCTACTCATTAGCGGTATAGGAGTAATCTGATGAGTCTACCGTGAGAGTTAATCGTTGCAACGGGAAGAATGTCCTATAATATGAAGTAGTGGCGGAAAAGGTAGACGCAGAGGGTAGTTATCCGTAATCCGTATAAGCGGTAAGTGTATCAGGTGTCGGGGATAACCTGCTAGGTGCGAATCCTAGCCTACTTCACCGAGAGGTCGCTCTCCTCTGCCAAAACGAGCCGTACTGATAAGCGGTTTATCAGCGTCTTATATCTTGTTACGAAACGAAAGATACGAGGTATGTTACGCAACTCGGAAAAGAGGCATTGGCAAGCCTTAGCGTAGCAAAACCGCACCGGGAAGTTGCAACGACCCGCCCACCTCATACTTGCGGTATAGAAATCAGACAGAGGGAACCCGGGAAAGTGCCCGGCAGGGAGGTTGAGCCTCCAAGCGTATGCGTGAGTAGTGGTGGAGGATTAGACACAGAGCCGGACATTAGGCTGTGCTTGCAAACAAAGGCAAGGTCGCGGGGTGAAACTCCCCGCCTACTCATTTTATAAGCGAAATCGTTATTATAGTAGAAGGAGGACATACCTTATGGCATCGATGAGCGTTTCTACTATTGTAATTCCGTACCATGTGCAGATTTACACTCACGGCAGTCATTACACTTGTCCGATAAAAGAGGTTAATGGCGAGTGGATATTTAGATTTAAGGGTGAGTGGTACAAGGTCAACGATTATGTTGACGAGTACACAAGAACAACTAAAATATAATCGGGTATATTCTGAGTACCCGGCGTGACTGTGAAACCTCAGCGTGTGATATCGAAATTATATCCGAGGTAGGCATCGCCTCGTTAAAAAATGGGACTGAGGGATTGGTTCGAGGAAGTAACGGCTCCGAAATGTCAAAAGGGTTAGTCATCCGGCCGTTCTATGGGTAAGTAGCGAATCGGCAACCGCGACGGACTGTAAATCCGTTCTCGAAAGAGGTAGTTGGGTCGGCACCAACCTTGCCCACCATAATGTTCTTGGGCTTCCTGAGTAACATAATGCAGAGTAGTCGGTCTTGCAGGTTTGCTCGACTGTGACCATCGGTTATCTTTCCATTCCGGATGGTCACTCCTTTCTAATAACCAAGCGAACCTCCGGGTAAGGTTTTTCGTCCATTTATCCCTTACTCCTTGACCATTAAATGGCATCGTACCAATGAGAACCGGGAGGTCTGACCCCTTTAGCGAGGGGTATCGCTCCCGGTTCTTATTCTTTTATGACAATCGTTATTATAGGTATAGATAAATTTATGTCGGAGGGGCATCTATGGCAGGTCTGAATCTTGACCGGGAAATTGACAATAAGAAGAAGGAAGTTGAATACCTTACTACGATGCTAGAAAACGCAAAGCGTGACCTCCGAACTCTCGAATGGAAGAAAAAGAATAATCCGGAACATAAGGAGGGTAAAGCATGAGCGCATATTCCGATTGGAGGTGTGGAGCTATTGATGACGATGAATATTCGTTCTATAGCGCATGGGAGGCTAGACGGGATAAGTATCTTGAAGATAAAATGTACGAAGATGACGGTCCCGGCGATGATGACGATGAGGACGAAGAAGACGAAGATGACTTCGACGATTTCTGATAGGGGGTAACTGTTCAATGACAGATTTCGATGTGCTGAGGAAAATCTGCACGGCATATGAAGCCAAGTTGAAGGAACTTCTAGGTGAGGACGAGTTTCATGTGTTTGCTGAGAACATCGCTAAAGAGCTGTTTGCAGAGGAAATCTGTGCGATGGCTGACGGTGAGTTCAAGGATATGATTCTCGACAACTTTGATGCTATTACCGGAACTCCGGATGAGTATCAGGATTTGTTGGATGACATTCAGCGCGATAAATATCAGGAGGGTGATGACAATGACTGCGGGGCCGACTACTGATAATGCTAATATGCTCGATGAAGCTATAGCACACTATGAAGCAATCGCTAAGGATGAACGACTGTATAGTAATCCTGAGGGCTTTACATCTGTCCTATATAGGCATATTGCCCGGGCTGAGGAATATGAGCGGTTAGCATGTTGGCTGAAACAGTACAAGGCTATCCGGGATATAGTTCATGAATGGAGCTGTGATTATGGTGCTGTAGCGCCTGACCATACCGAAAAAGATAAAGAGTATTATTTTAACAAGATATTCGACACATTCAAACCATGAAACGAGGTAAGACGCATGAGTAAAGAGTTCAAATCGTTCTACAAAGAGGTTAAGGGTAATGAAGGCGGGAAGTGCCATTACTCCACACGCTTGGATACTTATGGATGCGGATGTCAGCATGACTGCCAATATTGCTATGCCAAGTCCTTACTCGATTTTCGTAATCTTTGGGACTTTCAGAATCCATCAGTCGCAGACATCAATAAAATCCGTAACAAGATTAAGAAGCTCCCGGAAGGTATGCCGGCTATCCGCCTCGGAGGCATGACGGACTGTTTTCAGCCGTTGGAGTTGGAGCATAGGGTTACCTATGAAACCATCAAGGCACTGAACGAGAAGAATCAGCCTTACCTCATTGTTACCAAGTCTGACATTGTAGGCTATGCCGAATATATTGCACTTATGAAGCCTGAGTTGGCACACATTCAGGTAACGATTACCTGCTTTGACGATGACCTTTATCATAAGTTGGCTTATGAAAAAGCTTGCCCGCCTAGTCAGCGTATTAAGGCGGTAGAGACACTGTACGATAAGGGTTTTGATGTTCAGGTCAGACTATCTCCGTTCATACCGGAATTTGTAGATTTTGATAAGCTTGCTGATATCCGTTGCGATAAGCTGTTAGTCGAGTTTTTAAGGGTCAACACTTGGATTAAGAAATGGTTCAATATCGACTTCTCACCTTACATCATCCATCATAGTGGGTACAACCATCTGCCCCTCGATGTCAAGCAGAAGTGGATTTCCAAGATTCATGGATTCAAGGAAATCACAGTCTGCGAGGATGAAGATGAAGCGTACAAGTATTGGAATAGTCAGTTTAACCCTAATCTTAGTGACTGCTGTAATCTCCGCGTATGACCCCGGAAGAATTAGAAATACGCAAATGTTTGGATAAGGTCTTTGCATACTGCCGGGCACACGAAGGCAGTTGCGAGGGGTGTATCTTTTTCAAATATGTTCAGATAGCCAATTTTGGTATGCGGTCATGCCGGGTGATGTATGCACCACTACTGTTTGACGAGGAAGATAAGCATCGAGACGATAACGAAAGAGAGTGATTTATATGAACGAAATCGAGAAGTTGAAGTTGGATAAACTGCTTGCAGACCGTCCTAAAATCGAGAATGTCAGTCAGAATCAGATTGATGCTGTTAAAGCTGTATTAATGGATGGTTGGTACATTGATTTTAATTGGGCACTGAACCACTGTAGTAAGACACAGCGATTAGGTGCCATCATATATGTCTTACGCCACATGGAGGGCATGCCCATTGTTGAATGGCAACCTACGCTGTATGGCGGTTCGGTTTACAGCATTTACGAGTATGCGCCGGAGGAAGTCCGCGAGGCATGGAAGTTCTTAGAGGGTAAGACGGCTGATGAAATCAAGTATTTCGATTTCAGCACGGGCAGACGATTGGCTACGCTCAGTTCCAAGGATGTAATCGAAGGGCAGATATCTATTTTCGATTCTGAGTGGCGGGACATGAACTAATGACACAGCAGGAAGTTATTGACATATTGTTGGCTAATCGCCCGGAGCGTCCCCGGGCGTTACAGCAGAAGAAGTTACAGCAGGCAATCGATGAGGTGATTGCTCTGCTTACAGCTAAATCTGAAGATGATGAAAAGTATCAGGCTATCAAGGCTATTGTTGACCTATGGGGCGAAGATAGAGCATTCGTTAAGGATACAAATACCTATGATGCTATATACTTTCACCGGATTTTAGATGTATTCCAAGACACTTCTGATTAAAAGACTATGATTATAAATTCTCAAAAAACCTTATCTATAAGTAGATAAGGCGATATTCACCTGCCTTCATGGTATTTCTCACCTGAGAAGATAACGGATATTGGTTGTGGCGAGAAGTATAGACTTTGACTTTACCCCATCCTTGCCAATATTTATATCTTCCAATCGTTATATTATATAGCGACATACTTAATAACCTAAATTGGTTCGCAACAAGTCAATATAGCAGTTCTTGTAAGCCTCGCTCTGCTATCTGCCTTTCAAGCCGTGATTGCGTTCACGCTCCGCCAAGCGAACTTTCGAGTAAGGTCTTTCCGGGTCGTTTATGTTTCCTTACTCTTTATCGAATAAACGACCTTTTTCTTTTGTTTACCCCTCACAATTTGGTTTGTTTTATGTAAAGGAGAGAGTATTATGCCACAGACTATAGCCGAATTACTTTTGTTGTTCCCGATATTCTGCAACACAATACGGGCACCAAAACCGCCGGAGCGATATGATGCGATATTCAAGCTCCGTGCAACATCTTTTTATGAAGAAGTAGATGACAAAACAGTTACAAAAATTGCTGAAGCACCGGTCAAATCGGAGGAACCTATGCCGGGGGCTACACAAGACAACGATGAGGACGAAGATAGCGAACCCTTAGTACCTCTGAAGAAGACAATTTATACCATGACGGAGAGTGAGCTTAATGCCTTATCACTGAAGCAGAAAGCTAAGCTACTTCACATGAACAAGAAGACTTTTAAGACTTTTGTGAAGCTCGTCAACAGAGAAGCCGGTCCGAAGATGCAGGATAAGATAATGGTGGCCGCCGTGGTGTGGAACCGGAAATACTGCAAACAGTACCCGGACACCATTAAGAAGGTCATGTATCAGGGCGGACAGTTCACTATGCGCGGACAGAAGAAAACCGTCATCCACGGGAACCACAACGATAAGAAGGCTCAGCTTGCAATTCTGTTAGCCTACCGGATGGTTCATACTAATCAGATTCCGCATAATGTCATGAACTTTAACAGCATTTCTTATCGTCAGGGAAGTCCATCAAGGTTCAAGAGGTATAAGCATTACAACAACTATTTCCTGAGGGATACGCGTTGTCACTGCAAGTGGTGTTCGGAGGGTAGTTAAAATATTTTTGTAATCGTTAATATATTTATGGACAATACTTTTGTCTGTAAATACTGAGGTGTAGCCAAGTGGTTCAAGGCACCGGTCTTTGACACCGGTATATGTCGCGAGTTCAAATCTCGCCACCTCAGCCAAGCCAAAATAATAAATGGGAGGTATTAACCAATGGCTGTTCAACTGATTAACCTAGTAGAAGCACACTTGATTAAGTACAAGGAAATTACTTCATCTGAAGCTTTTGCCATGTACGGTATCACGCGTCTGTCTTCCATCATCATGAGCCTTCGTGCTAAGGGATGGCCGATTACAACAGATTACGCTGAGGGGCATAATCGTTACGGCAACCCGACACGCTACGGCGTTTATCGTATTCCTAAGGCATGGAAGCCCGTAAAACATGATAAGTGATTTCCTTTTGGAATCATGCTATTTTCCTACGCACCTCGTAGCTCGCCGGAAGACGGGCTACGAGGTTTTACGCATTTTCAGGAAGATACCTTATATTTATGTATAAACCATTTTAAGGAGAACATCATGCAAGGCAGAAAACCAATACGGGCAGAATGGAAAATCTTTGAACACTACAAGTTAGATTCCCATGATTGGCTAGTACAGAAGGCTACAGACACCTATATACAGATAGTGCATAGGTCAACCGGTGAAGAAAAACAGTTACTTTGGAATAAGGAGTGAATATATGGAAGTCGTTAAGATTCAAAAAGACGAGGACTTAGCAGAAGTTCTGAAGTGCAAGACTGATGAAATTCTGTTCGTAAGGTACGATTCAGCAAAAGACCCGGAGGCAACCTCCGAACTGTTGAACGAAATCTTTGGGTATTGTAGGGGTTACGATGTGCCCTGCATGTTTATCCCTAAGTCTGATGACGCTGTTTACCTTGAATTGGAGCAGTGGGAAGTTGACCGACTGAGAAAGTTTGACACCAAGCTTCAGGAAATCATCAGGAAGAAGTCGCCTATCATTTTGACATAAGGGGATTCAGTATGGGTAACGATGATACTATACGCTTACAAGAACAGCTCGATAAACTGACAGAAGAAGTCAGGGCACTTAGAGAGCAGTTGGCTGAGAGGGAGGATAGGTATCCTATACCGGTTGCCTCACCTTATACCAATGTCGAAGGATACATCCCCGGTCCTTGCCGGAGCTGTCCCAACCATCCAAGTAACGGCGGTTCCGGAGTTTGCCACTGCATTTTAGGTTCACCTACTATTTGTTAATATGATTACTGCGGTTCAAAACCAAAACTACTATATCGTCCGGTTCCCTTATGACGCTGAAGTTGTAAGGTTGATAAAGAATGTACCGGGGCGACAGTATATACCCGACCACAAGTATTGGGTTATTCCCTTGGATAGACTAGGATTCTTTATGGCTCAGTTAAAGGGCACTCCTTACGAATCTCAGCTCCAAGTCTATTCGGCTGAACATATAAACGAGAACGCTACCTTGGATTCAAATGACACGATACCGGATATCGATTTGTCCGGTATCCCACTTTACATTGAAAATGGTAGCCATCTGTTCAACCATCAGCTCGATTTTATGAAGTATGCTATCGACCGACAGCGCCGAGGCTTATACAGCGGTTTTATCTTGGCAGACCAACAAGGTTTGGGTAAGACCGCTGAGCTTATGAATTTAGCATTATATAATAAAAAGTTTAATCATACTAAACATTGTTTAATTATAGTGTGTGTCAACTCAGCAAAATACAATTGGGTTGAGGATATCAAGAAGCATACCAACGGTCAGGAGGTTCCTTATCTCTTAGGTTCCCGTAAGAAGCGTGACGGTACGATAAACACGGATGGCAGTAGTGCCAATAAGTTGAAAGACCTGCTGTGCGGGCATATGTACGGGGATAAGAACGAACCTCCGCTTCCGTATTTCTTGGTCATGAACATTGAAGCCATCCGCATGATTAGCAATCGCCGGTATTTGATACGCGAGCGTCTTACTACGCTCGTCAATAAGGGGTATATCGGAATGATAGCTTTAGACGAGGTGCATAAGAATACTTCGCCCACATCTAAGCAGGGCAAGCAGATACTTAAACTGAAGAAGGATATCACGGCTAAAATCGAGTGGATACCGATGACCGGTACGCCGATAGTCAACAAGCCCACTGATGTATTCTTACCCTTGAAACTCGTAGATGGTCATACTTACGGCAATTACCATGCTTGGTGTCAGAATTTCTGCGTGTTCGGAGGCTTTGGCAATTATCAGATAATAGCGTCCAAGAACATCCCGGAGCTGAAACAGATGCTACAGTCCAATATGCTCAGAAGGCTGAAGAAGGATGTACTCGACCTGCCTCCGAAGATTCGGACTATCGAATATGTTGAAAACACGCCCTATCAGGCTAAGCTGTACGATGAAGTTGTTCAGGATATGATTATGCACAAGGATGAGATTATTTCATCTGTGAATCCCATGGTCAAGTTCCTGAAACTGCGCCAAGTCAACGGCAATCCGGAACTTGTTGATAATACGCTGAAGGTTGATATGGCTTATCTGAAGAAGAACTCCAAGATGGTTCGTTTACTTGATTTGGTAAACACCATCCTCAGCGACGGCGAAAAAGTGGTTATCTTCTCAAATTGGGTGGAATCCTTACGCACAGTTTACCGGTTCCTTGCTAAAGACCATAAGGTTTGCTGTTATACCGGAACAATGAAATCGGAAGACCGTGAGTTGCAGAAGAAGCAGTTTATCGAAGACCCTCAGTGCAAAATCTTGATAGGCACTGTAGGCGCTCTAGGCACTTCTCACACGCTTACCGTGGCAAGTAATGTAATTTTCTATGACATGCCTTGGAACCAAGCTACGGTTGAGCAGGCAGAGGATAGATGCCATAGAACGGGTACTACTCATACAGTAAACATCTATTCGATTGTAACGAGGGGTACAGTCGATGAGAAGGTGTATGACATCATTATGCAAAAAGACGGGGTATCAAAATATATCGTTGATAACGAACTATCTATAAAAGACAACCCACAGCTATTCGAGTTTCTATTGGGTTACGACCACCAAAATTAGGAGGATGTTATGAAACTCTATTATGACAATTTATTAGCATACATGCCTGACAGTATTATAGTTGATGGCAAAGCTATACCGGATAGCAAGTTGACGGCAACGCGCAAAGCGATGATGTGTTTATCTGACTTTCAGAATAGTCATGATATAACCTACTTATATGAATCCATCCGGCAGATTAGCATTTACTCAGATGTGAATATTGTGGATTTGATGCTGTCCTTAAAGGATATTGAGATTGACACGAATCAGCGGTTGGATGATTTGCTCGACATAGCGGCCAAGAACTTATTTCAGACGATATCGTCTAATTACGATGTGGAATCATTTGACTACAAATACTATTCGGCGATTCTGATGTATGTGGCACATGAAACCTTGCTGATAAGGAATCAGATTGCAGTACAACAATTGCAGGAATCTCTGAAGCACAATTCCGGTGAGAAGGAAGCTCCGTAATAATAACCTTGTTTATTTACAAATAAATATGACGGGGGCGGAACATCATGCGTAAGTGTAAGCTATGCGGAAGTAAAGCTGAAGTTATAACTTCGGAAGACATAATCATCAATAGTTTCACTAAGGGTTATAAGGTCATTTGTTCTAATATAGGGTGTACTAATGACACCGGTTGGTTCAGTTCAGAGTATCAGGCGATATCTGCTTGGCAGGACAATAATACGCCTACTTGATGAGTGGCAAAATAAAATAAAATCATAATCGTTATAATATGTGAAGACCAAAAAATTCACGGAGGTAACGATTATGCCACGCACAACAACTTTTGCAAACATCGGAACAGATATTACCGGGCTGAAGTCCTCGGAGGCAGTTCTTAACCACGCCGGACTTAACTACAATGTAGTCAAGAAGCCCATGTATCTTATGAATGACTACGGTGACCTTGTGGACTACAAGGATAAGAAGTTTACTGTAGTCGAAGGCACTACCAAGGTTCTCGGCGTAGTTTCATCCAAGTATGAAATCTGTCAGAACCGTGACGCGTTCAGCTTCATCGATTACATCGGTGGTGACGAAGTAGGCTTCG
>JAZLCB010000066.1:0-1961 GCA_045614005.1 Clostridia bacterium | reverse complement strand
GTTCTTTAGCCCAATAATTAAATTCAACACAAGAATGTTCATTGCTTCTATTATGTTCTATATGCTGATGCTTACAGCATTTGCAGCTCTTCAGCTAAGAGGAAGAATCAAAAAAGTCGGTTTGGGGCTTGCGGTTTTGATGCTTGTTTCATCTCTTGCACTTATGATTATTCCCGTCTTTGCCGATTTCAGATTTTACGACACATTACCCGTATGGGTTGCACTTCAGAGTGTAGTTTGTCTTGTAATGACAGCCTTTCTTGTTCAGCGTTTTGTAAAGGGAAGCAAAGCAGAAAAAACATTTACTTCTATCGGCATAATACCCATGATTTCATTTGTAATTGATGCCTTCGGAACTTGGCTTGGCTTGTGGCAAGGCGGAGTGGTTTCGGAAATTGTATTTATTTTCGTTTTTGTTATATCAATTCTTTTGCTTCTCAGGGTTGTACCGAGAAATCTTAATGTAGCCATAAGAGCAAGAGAACTCGAAACAGAAAAAGCGATTTTAACCGCAAAGCTTACAGAAAGCCGTATAGCTACTCTTATAAGCCAGATTCAGCCTCACTTTATATACAACACGCTGGGTACTATTGAACAGCTCTGCATTACAGAACCCGAAGCGGCATCAAAGCTTGTGCGTAATTTCAGCTTGTATTTAAGAGGAAACTTCAGCGAGCTTGATAATGTAAAGCCTATAAGATTTTCGCAGGAGATGAATCATGTTAGGCACTATACCGATATTGAGCAGGTGCGTTTTCCTGATATGACAATACAGTATGACCTTCGTTCGGTAGATTTTCTTTTGCCTGCACTTTCTGTTCAACCGCTTGTTGAAAATGCTATTAAGCACGGACTTATGGGGCTTGAAGAGGGCGGTATCGTTACAATATCCGCCTATGAAACACAGAGCCATTATGTAGTAGAAGTTGCAGACGATGGCGTAGGCTTTGATATGAATGTAGGCTACGACGAAACCAAGCATGTAGGTATAAAAAACATACGCGAACGAATCGAAGCAATGTGTATGGGAACTCTTACCATAGAAAGCCAAATCGGAAGCGGTACAAAGGCTACATTAAAAATCCCCAAGGAGGCACCGGAAAATGATAGCGATAACAGTTGATGACGAAAGACCCATGCTCAATGCGCTTACAGATATTGTTAAAGCTTCGTCCGATATAGAAGAAGTCTATGATTTTTCAGCGTGCAGTGCGGCGCTCGAATGGCTTTCGCAAAACAGTGCGGATGTAGCTTTTCTCGATATAAATATGCGTGGCATGGGCGGACTTACCCTTGCAGAAAAAATTATTGAACTTCATCCCGAGTGTAAAATAGTTTTCTGTACAGGTTATGAGGAATATGCACTAAATGCCATACAACTGCGATGCAGCGGATATCTTATGAAGCCAATAACAGAGGAGGCTGTGCAAAAAGAGATTGATCACATAAAGAGTAAGGCTCCCGATGCTTCGCTTCTTGAGGTAAGATGCTTCGGCAACTTTGAAGTATTGAAAAACGGAGAAACTCTTTCCTTCAAACGAACAAAGGCAAAAGAACTTTTTGCTGTGCTTGTAGACAGAAATGGCTCAGGAATGACAGGCAAACAGCTTTGCGCGGTTATGTGGCCCGAAAACAGCGACGATGTTAAAAACATGGACTATTTAAGACATCTTGTAGGCGACCTCAAAAAGGCTCTTGCAAATGTCGGTGCAGAAAAAGTGCTCTGTCAGGAAGGGTATAATTACAGAATTGATACCGCAAGAATCAACTGTGATTATCATAAGTTTTTAAAAACAGGAAAACCACAGTTCCATGGCGAGTATATGACTCAGTATTCATGGGCAGAACACACACTTTCTTTGCTGCTTGAAAGAAATCAATAATTTTTTAAAAAAGGGGACTGTAAATTGATTCGTCGAAATTAATTTACAGTCTTTTTGATTTTCTCATAGGTTTGTCAT
>JAZLCB010000065.1:0-4334 GCA_045614005.1 Clostridia bacterium | reverse complement strand
GCACCTGTACCTGTACCGCCACCCATGCCTGCTGTAACAAATACCATGTTTGCATCCTGAATAGCCTGCTTTATTTCTTCGCGGCTTTCTTCAGCAGCTTTCTGACCGATTTCGGGCTTAGCACCTGCGCCCAGACCCTTTGTGAGCTTTTCGCCGATCTGGATTTTGAGGCCTGCTTTAGAACCTGCATCACCAAAAAGAACCTGCTTATCTGTATTTACTGCGATAAACTCTACGCCCTGAAGACCATCATCTATCATGCGATTAACGGCATTGTTACCGCCGCCGCCTACACCTACAACCTTCATGTTGGCGCCGACTACCGCACCGAGATTTTCATTCAACATAACAAATTCCTCCTTAAGTATTTCTGAAACTTCATCAGTAATTATATAAATATGTTAAAATATAAATCAAATTATACATAGTATAACACACAAAAAAACAAATTTCCATAGGTTTTTGTAAATTTCTTAAAATTTTTTTAACAATTTCTTAACTTTTTAATTGCATCATCTTCCAACTGGAAATCTTGTTTTCTTTTTATTTAAGTTTACAAGCGATTAATTTCCGCCCTCGTATATGACATTTGACGGGTTGGAAATATCTATTTTTCCGCCTCTTACCTCACCGAGTTCTTCTAAAACTGTATTGAGGCATTTTAATTTATAATCAAACTGTTCGTTCTTTCCTGCTATAATCTTTGTATCGGAAGTAAGTGTGAAATTTATTTTATCCGACTTTGTTATATCTATTTTTTTAACAGATGAAAGAAGCGAATTATCATTTAATGTCTTAAGTATAAACTTTACCATTTCGGAATGTTTTTCTTTTTTAGTTTCTATAAATTCGCCCTTTGCAGCACCCTTGAGTGCTACGCCCGATATAACAGCTTTCTTTGGCTTTAGCTTTCCTGTTTTTGTAATACTAAGTACCTTGCCGTCTACACCTATACCCACATAATTTCCCGAAAAGGTCATATATGCCGCTTCGGTAGTTTCGGTAACTTCTATAACCATTCTGGCAAGAAACTTTCTCTTTATTTCCACCTTTTCAACATATCCTAAAGCGTTTATATTTTTTTGGGCCTCGTCGGTATCGGCAAGAAAGAGATTGTCGCCCTTTTCTATGCCTGATGCCTTGATTACAGCTTCGTCCGAAAGGATTTTGTTACCCTCTACGGTAATTGAACTTATACCGAATATAGGCGTAAAAAGGCAAACTGCAACAAAAATTATTATTGCAAAAAACAAAAGAGTCCTGTTTCTTCTGCGGATTCTTTTTTCAACTGCCGAATTCTTTGTTTTTGGCATTTGTGCTTTCAATCCTTTCTATATTTGCGCCTACAGCGGTAAATTTGTCCTCGAAATTTTCGTAGCCTCTGTCTATAAAGCGTATCCTCGACAGATACGAAGTACCCTCTGCCGCCATCATGGCAATGGCAAGAGCCGCACCTGAACGAAGGTCACAAACAGGAGCAGATACACTCTTTAATGAGCGCACGCCTCTGAGCGATGCACCCTGACCGTATATCCTGATGTCTGCACCCATCTGTTGCAAAGTATTTGCAAGACAAAAACGATTTTCGAATATATTTTCCTTTATGACACTAACACCATCCGAAACCGAAAAAACCGTCATAATAAGTGATTGCATATCCGTAGCAAAGCCGGGATACGGTGCAGTTGCAACATTGATACCGCCCTTTAGTCGGCTCACTTTTTCTGCAACGATGGTTTTGTCTTGTATATCTATGTTGGCTCCGCATCTTTTTAATATATCAATATATTTTACAAGATGCGATGCATCTGCATTTTCTATAATTAATTTTCCGCCCATTGTACATACCGCAGAAAGATAAGTAGCAGTATCTATCCTATCGGGCATTACTCTGTAGCTTACTCTGCAGGGCGAATCTGTACCCTCTATTGTAATAACTGAGCTGCCCGCGCCCGATATCTTGGCGCCCATGGCAATAAGCATATTTCCAAGGTCGGTTATCTCAGGCTCGCGTGCTGCATTTATTATACGGGTTTTTCCTCGTATGGCAGACGCAAGAATCATTATATTCTCGGTAGCACCCACCGACGGAAATCTGAAATTAACATCACAGTTTTTTAATTTATCGGCTCTGCATATTATTTCCCGTTCGTTATACTCTACCAAAGCACCGAGCTGTTTTATGGCATCTATATGTATATCTATGGGTCGAAGCCCTATGTTGCACCCTCCCGGATGCGATACCCTGAACGAACCGCAGCGAGCAAGAAGCGCACCTGTAAATATAATGGAAGCGCGTATCCGGTTCATTATATTACAAGGTATATATGGGTTTATAGGTCCTGATGAATCTATGGTAAGCTTTCCGCAGTTATACTCTGCACTGCAACCTATGGCTCTTAGTATATCCATGGCATCATGCACATCGGAAATATCGGGGCAACCGTCTATTACGGTAACATCTGCATTTATAACAGCAGCCGCCATCATGGGCAAGACTGCATTTTTAGAACCCTGAACGCAAACTCTGCCATTTAAAACTGTAGGACCTTGTATCTTTAATATCTGCATATTGCACCTCCGCAAAACAATGCACTACATAGTAGCATTGTATGCAAAGGCAATATGTTTTGTTACTCAGTAAGTTCTTTCATTATGCCGTATATTTTTGCGCAGGCATCGGTTATGCCCATATCGCGTGATTTTTGCGACATTTCTTTGGCGTAAGCATCATCATTTATTATACCGAAAACCGCTTTTTCCAGAGAATCCACGCTAAATTCGTCTTCGGTAATGGTAATTGCCGCACCTCTATCCGAAAGTGCTCTTGCATTGTATTCCTGATGATTGTTTGTTACATTGGGCGATGGAATGAGTACCGAGGGTTTACCGAGCGCGCAGATTTCTGCAAGGGTTATTGCTCCCGAACGGCATAGTACCATGTCTGCAGCATTCATAACCATGTCCATATTGTCTATGTATTCTAATATCTTTATATTCGGCGGCACTTCGCCAACAAGCTTGGTAATACGCTCAAAATCTCTCTTGCCTGTAGCAAAATACAGCGTAATGTCCGAGAGGTCTTTGTTTCTCTTTATAAATTCGACCATTACATCATTTATACGCGCAGCACCGAGACTTCCGCCAAATGCAAGGATAACCTTGGGGGTTTTGACTCCGAGAGAAGATATGCACACTTCCTTGCTTTGACTTAGTATCGCAGGTCGTATGGGGTTGCCTGTAAGGGATATATTTGAAACACCATCAAGATACTTTTTACTTTCTTCAAAGCTTATAAGAGTGGCAGAACATTTGTTTGCCAGAAACTTGACCGCGCTTCCGGGAAACACATTCTGCTCGTGAATAACAGAGGGTATCTTAAGGATTTTTGCAGCCAATACCGACGAAACACATACATATCCGCCTGTACCTACTACGATATCGGGTTTGAACTTTTTCATAATTGCAACGGATTTCAGCGTTGCGGCAGCAAGCTTTGCAGCAGAAATGAGTTTTTTGAAGGAAAGTCCTCCCGAAAGCCCCTCTACATCTACAAATTCTATATTAAAGTTTTCTTTGGGAACTAAGGTCTTTTCAAGACCTTTTTTTGTTCCCACAAACAGAACTTCTGTATTCTTATCTTGCTCACATGCGTATTTGGCAATGGCAATAGCGGGATTTATATGACCTGCCGTACCGCCGCCGGATAACAAAATCCTCAAAACAAGCACCTCATTTTTCTATATGTCTGGATATGTTCAGAAGAACGCCCATTCCCATAAGCAAAATAACAAGCGATGTTCCTCCGTAGCTGAAAAACGGAAGCGTAACACCTGTAACAGGCATAGAGGAAGTAACAACGGCTATATTCATAATAACCTGAACAGCTATAAGCGAAGTAATACCTGTAGCCACAAGAGACGAAAATTCATCGGGAGCTTTGCGGGCTATATTTATGCCCTTCCATATGAGAAGTACAAAAAGGAACATTACAAATATTGCGCCCAAAAATCCGAGTTCCTCGCAGATAACCGCAAATATAAAGTCGTTCTGCGGTTCGGGTATATAAAGAAACTTCTGTCTGCTTTGTCCGAGTCCCATTCCGTAAAGACCGCCCGAGCCTATAGCATAGAGAGACTGTACAATCTGCCAGCTTTCGTCCATTTTGTCTTTGAATGGAACGAGGAACGAAGTGAGTCTTTTTTTTCTGTAATCGGAGGTCATTATAAGTGTCCAACCAAGGGGCAAAGCCGCCAAAACACATACAACGAAATATTTTATTTTAAATCCCGATGCAAAAAGAACAACGCAACCTGCCATGGCAACAACCACCG
>JAZLCB010000064.1:0-7792 GCA_045614005.1 Clostridia bacterium | reverse complement strand
GCATCAGGACAGGGTTCAACAGGTGTCAGCGGATACCTTACAGATGCATCGGCAAACATAAGTGCAGGCTATCCTGTATATGTTTGGGATACCTTCGTTCGTATATCCGAAATTTCACCCGACGAAGTTGACTTCGAAGATCCCGAACAGCTCAGAAGACTCATGGGCGTAAGAACCAAAAAGGGTACCGTATATGTAGTAAATAGCACCATGGGCAAGATTATGATATCCGAAGGAACATTAGATGATATCGTAACCTATGAAGATACAGGCGATGCTTCTATTTGCGACAAGGTTGCAGTAATGACATATTGGGGACTCCCCGTAGGAACGGTAGTATACAAAAAATAATAAAAGGAGAGTGCAGAAATGTTAAGAAAAATAATTTCTTCTTTATTGGCTCTTGCTATGCTGTGTATGTATTCTCCGATTATTAATGCACAAGAAACAGCATCGGGAGCAACTATCTATGTTGCTCCTGATGGAAACGATAATAACCCCGGAACGCTTGAACTTCCGCTAAAGACTTTTGATGGAGCAAGACAAAAGGTTCGCGACAGCAAGGATAGCGAAAATCCCATAACTGAGGTTGTGTTCCGTGGCGGAGATTATCACATGGCTCCCACATATTTCGATGAAGGTGATTCGGGAACTGTTGATAGTCCTGTAGTATACAGAGCATACGAAGGCGAAAAGCCAAATTTCAAAGGTTCTATTGTGCTTGATTCTGCAGATGCAAAAAGAGTAACCGACGAGGCTATTCTTTCAAGAATGTACGATTCTGTAAGAAACAAGGTAGTTTCTATAGACCTTTCCAAGTATGGAATAACAAAGGCGGATATGTTCGATGCATCCCTTATAAACGGAATGTACAATATAGAACAGCAAGCAGGTTTTAACAGCGATTATAACTGCCTTTACATAAATGGTGTAGAGGGACTTCTTGCACAGTGGCCAAATGGTGCAAGAAAGTATACCGCATGGTCGCGTACATTAAACACACAGACAATATATTATGATGATACCGAGCCCGACAGATGGGAAAATGCAAAGGACTGGTGGATAGGTTGCTTCCCGGATTACGACTTCGACTGGGCGCGCATATGGGTAAAGAAGCTTGATACGGTAAATAAGACAATCGAAGTTAAAGACAACCCCGTAGCAACACTTACAAACCCATATTCCAAGAGATGGAAAGCTTTTAATCTTTTGGAAGAGATAGATATTCCCGGCGAATTCTATGTGGATCAGGAAACAATGATTTTGTATTTCTATCCCACAGAACCCTTAGAGACTGCAAAGCTTGAGTTTTCAGTCACAAAGCAGGCTCTTATCAATCTTACAAACACCAAGCATCTCGTGTTTAAGGGTCTTACATTCAGTCAGGTAAGATCGGATGCTTTTAAGACCGTAGATATAGATTCTGTACACATATTAAACTGTCACTTCAAGGATATATCCAACTGTGCTATAAGAAATAACGGTACAGTGTATGCGCAGTCTCTTGTAAATTACTGGCAGAAGCAGCGCAAAAACTCCATGGAGAACTGTAGTATAAAGGGCTGTACCTTCAACGGTATCGGTGGTAGTGCCGCATTCTTAAACGGAGCAGGTGACCTTGATACATTAAAGCCCTCCAACACAGTTATTGAAGATAACTATATATTCAGTACCAATACAAGGTACATCATGAATAGTGCTCTTATGCTTGGTGGTTGCGCTTTTGAAATCCGCAATAACAATATTTCACGTTCTACTCAGCACGCCATTCATATGAGAGGTTGTAACTTTATAGTAGAAAACAACGAAATTCACGATATGATGTTAGAGGTCGGCGATGCAGGTGCTATATACATAGGCCGAAATCAGGTTTGGAGAGGTACTAAGATTAATAACAACTTCCTCCATGACCTCACAGCTCGTGACCCCAGACTTTCTACAGGTACAGTAGCCCTCTATGTAGACGATGGTCAGTCGGGTATTGAGCTTAAAAACAATATCGTTGTAAATGCATACCTTGGTTACAACAGTAATATAGGTAACGCATCCACTTTGGAAAACAACATATTTGTAGGCAATAAGCGCTCATGGTATTTCCGTGACGGTAAGGTAACAGAAGGTGCAAATCCCGATGTGTCCATGATGGGTACAATAGACGATGCCATAAATGATATTTATGACAAAGAGGTTTATTTCAAAGCCTTCCCCGCACTCAAAGAATGGGCAGAAACTCATAAAAATCTCCACAACTGGACAGTTACTCACAACAACCTTTCTGTAGGAAGCTTGCAGGAACCTGTAGTGGGTGTTGCTGCTGCAACCTATGGTGATTTTGGTAGTGAAAGAAGTGCATCCGACCTTCAGGGTCTCGCAGTAACAGGTCAGCAGGGTAGTAACCTCTTGCTTGAATCTGCAGATGTTTTTGTAGATCCCGAAAACAAGGACTATCGTATAAAGAAAGGCTCTGTTATCAATAAACTCATGCCGACTCTTCCCGATGAAGATTATGACATTGATAAGATCGGTATGATAAATGACCTTACATTCAATAACGAAACATCTCCATATAAGCTCGTTTATCCTCACGACGGACAGACAGTACCTTCGGAAAAGGTTGAGCTTTACTGGCAGGATGCATTCGGTGCTTCCGAATACACCATAACAGTTGCAAAAGACAAGGATTTCAAAGATGTTGTCCTTTGCGAAAAAACATATGCAAACATCCATCCCGTTGCAGGGCTCGAAAAGGGTACTCGCTATTACTGGAAGGTAGAAGCAAGAAATAATTCCAGAGAGATGGCAGCTTCGTGGGATGGCAACAGCGGTGTAAGAAGCTTTGTAACAAGCCTTTACGAAGTTCTCGATACACGTGGTTTTGAAAGTGCGAGTATGCAGGCACAGGCTAAGCTTTCGGAGCTTTCCGAAGGTAATGAGGCAGGAATGTACAAAATAGGCACAATAGATATGCTTACAAAGTATATTCAGGATACAGGCAGACTTGCAAACACAAGACTCGGAAGATTTACTCAGTTGGGGCTTAATCAGCGTACAGAGGTAATAAGAAATTACTTAAACGACAGTAGTCTTATAAACCAAGGATACCTCGATTTGTGGAATTTCTCAGATCCTAAATACTGGTCATCTCTTATGCAGGTAACCGATTCCGAAATCAAAAATGCAAACACCGGCTCCGAGAGTATAGCAGGTACAAAGGACCTTTCGTATCTTTCGGGTAATACTGTTTTCTGCTTCGACTTTAAGTCAGAACTCAATAACGAAAGCAGTTGGCTTCCGTTTGGATTCAATATGAATGTTTCCACACAGTATGTAGGCAAAAACCGCGGTTACTACCTCGTATTGAAAAAGGGAATTATCGAACTTCAGAAGACAAACGGTTCTTCAAATGCGGTAGTTGCTACCAAGGAAATAGATGTTTGCGACGGCAAGGTTCACAGCATGCAAATTGGTGTGTTAAATACCTCGGTAGGTAATTTCTTTATTTTAAATGTTGATGGAGAAAACATCTTCCGCTATGCAGATGCAAGTACTCTTACCGTACAGGTACCCATGGAATTTGTCACTTCGGTTACTGCCAAGGGCGAGTATGTTACACTCACAAAAACTACTGCTCCGATTCCCGGTAGTGATGAGTTCGACAAGCTTATGAAGGAAGCAGAATATCTTTCTGTACCTGCTGTTATATCCGAGTTCCCCGGAGTTTCGGGTCTCAGAATGTTCAAGCTCGGTTCACCTGTTATGATATCTCAGGAGGGTATATATACTACAGCACATGCAATCCCCGAAACAAAGGGCGGTTTTGCATATCTTCCTGCAGATGTAGCCATCAAGTTGATGGGTGCAGAGGGCAGAGCCGATGCAAATACATGTCAGATAACATGGAACGGCAAGACAGTAGAGTTTACAAAGGATATGGCAACTTATACCGTAAATGGTGAAAGCCATAACATAGTTGCACCTGCTTACACCAAAAACGGTGTTCTTATGATAAGTGCCGAAGACCTTGTTAAGTCGCTCGGTATTCAGTATTCGGTAGATGCATTAAACGGTATTGTATCCATCACCGAAGAAGGCGTAGTATACGATGCTAACGATGGTGCTTACCTTGCAAAAGCAAATCTTATTATAAATAAGCTTGCAGGTATGCTCATAAATGAAGATGTTATCTTAAAAGATATAAAATAAGTATAAAAAAGTGCGGGAGCCATACAAAAAATGGCTCTCGCAACTACAAAATTCAGTCGCCTTGGAGAAATATATGAACATAAATGTTAAATTTTCAGATGAAAAGGGTAGAATAACAAGTCTTTCATCACAGGACAAAGAGTTCATTCATAACGAAGGTCCGATTTTTAAGCTTAAGCTTATGGACGAAAACGGTGAGTTTACACTCCTGACTTCAGATGAATTTGAATACGACTTTTCTTTGGACACAAACCAAAGAAAAATGAATTTTGAAAATAAGAAATATAATATAAAAGTTTGTGCCACAGTCACAAACACAGCCGACGATACACTCACATGGGGACTTACTCTCAATAATAATTCAGAGTATTATATTGAGAGAATATATTATCCGTGTATCAGTCTTCCAAATGACCTTGCAGACGAGGGCGGCACAGCCAAACTCATGCTTCCGTGCTTTGAGGGCGAAGAAATATCAAAGCTCTTTGATGAGGCAGGCGATGAAAAAACCTATCCGGGTTTTTTAAACATGCAGTTTGCATCATATTACGATACAAATGCAGGTCTGTATGCAGCAATGGAAGATACAACAGGTATCCCCAAAAACATAGACTTTATAAAGAATAAAGACGGTGGTATAGACCTTGTTCTCGGTGAGTATCCTGCAATATATCCCAAATCAGAGTACGAAATACCATATCCCATAATAACCAGAGCATTTGTGGGTGCATGGGAAGAATGTTGTGATTTCTACAGAGAATTCATAGAAACATCGGGATTTGTACTCCCGCCAAAGGTTAAGGATAACCCCCGACTTCCGTCATGGCACAAGGATAGTGCAGTAGTTACTATCTGTCCTGTCCGCAGTATCGTTGGTGTGGACTATTTCGGTCACAATGAATATCAGCCATACATAAATGGTCTTAAGTATATGCTGGAGCTTTCCGAAGATTTTGAAGTTCCTGTCATGGCACTTCTCATAGGTTGGGAGGGTAGTGCTCCGTGGGCACCTCCTCTTATGTGGCCTCCTTACGGTGGGGAAGAAGAGCTTAAGCACTATGTAAACGAAATGCACAAGAACGATCAGTATGTTGGCCTTTACGGAAGCGGTATCAACTGGACAGAACAGAGCCACTTTGTAAAGGAATGTAATTATACCGACTACAGATTGAAACACGATATAGACAAGATTCTTTGCAGACTTCCAAATGGCGAACTTTCACCCGAAACGGTTGTTGTGGAAGTAAGAACAGGTTACCACATGTGCCCCGCGTGCGAGGGAACAAAGGATATGACCTTAGACCAGATTAAGGGTATTTTAAGTGCTGATATCGACTATCTTCAGTACTTTGACCAGAATCTCGGTGCAAGACCCGACCTTTGCTATGCAAAGGATCACGGACACCCTGTACTTCACGGCAAGTGGTCTACCGATGCTATGCAGGATTTGTACAAGTCCATAGACGACATGATACAAAAAGAGGGTTCGGATTGTATTCTCGGTGCAGAGTGTGCACCCTCGGATTGTTTCCTTACTCATCTTCCGTTTAATGACCACAGATTCATATGGGCTATGTCGCAGTATTGGTTTACAGGTGCACGTAAGGTACGCTGTGTTCCTGCATTCCAGTATGTATTCCATGAGTATTGTGTCAACTTCATGGGCAATCAATGTATGTTCACGGGAATGTATCCCAATGACCTCAACCCCGATTCGCATATGATGCGTCTTGCATACGGATTTGTTTCGGGCGATCTTCTTACCGTGGTTTTAAAATCAGGTGGAGAGATTCACTACAACTGGGGTTCCAAGTGGACAGAACCCGGACCAAGACAAAAACCTGTTAAGACATTTATAAGAAATCTTAGCAACATGCGTAAAAATGCAGGTAATAAGTATCTTCACTTTGGCAAAATGATAAAGGCAGATAAGATATACGGAGTACCCGATTACAAGCTTGTAACCAAAGAAGGGGAGGAAGTCGTATATCCCTCCGTTATGTCTTCCAAGTGGATTGCACCCGATGGTGAAATCGCACAGATACTTGTAAATTACACCGAAACTGAAAAGACAGTTACAATAAGCGGAGATTATACTGTTATCTTTGATTGCGACGGCACGGAAACAGCCCTTTCCAACGACAAAAAGATAGTAATACCGCCTTATACATCGATCGGTGTTAAATAAGAAAGGAATGATAATATGGCAGAAAAACTCAGGATAGGCGTTATGGGCCTTGTACGAGGAGCTTTTATGCTTCGTGCGGCCAAACTGCTTACAGACGAGATGGTTATATCTGCAGTATGTGAGTTAAATGACGAAACCATAGAAAAACAGCGAGTGAATTTCGCTCCCGAAACCAAGGTTTATAAAGATTTTGACGAATTTATAAATTCAGGACTCGATGGAGTAGTGCTTTGTAACTACTTCCATGAGCATGCCAAATATGCCATCAAGGCTATGGAGGCAGGTGTACCGGTACTTTGCGAAACCACAGCAGCACCGTCACTGGGCGAATGTGTAGAGCTTGTAGAAGCATACGAGAGAACAGGCACACTTTATATGCTCGGTGCAAATTCTCAGTATTTTGCGGCATTTCATGCCATGAAGGCAAAATACGAGGCAAGACAGTACGGAGAACTTCTGTTTGCGGAAGCTGAGTATGTGCATCCCAGCGAAAACAAAAACCCCAAAGAGCCAGATAAAGAAAATCTCCATTGGAGACAAACTCTTCCTTCGTGCTACTACAATATGCACACTTTAGGAACTCTCATGTACATTACAAACACCGTTCCTGTCAAGGTTACAGGTAAGGCAGTTGTAAAAGAAATGCCCGGCAAGCTTTCAAATACACCCAAGACATTTGCACTTACACAAATGGATAACGGCGCAGTATTTAATACAACCGGTTGTGTGGGCGTGGGTGTTTATGGTAAATGGTGCAGACTTTGTTGCGAAACAGGTACTATAGAAAGCACCCGAAACGAATGGGAACTCAAGTGGCTCATGGAATTTGATGTGGCAGATTCCTTCAAGAAAACATGGCAGTCATGGTCAAGCTCAGGAAGCATTACCAAGGAGGAAGAAGCCAAATACGGCGAAGCAATATGCATGGTCGGACATGGCGGTATAGACTTTATCCTCGCACTTGATTTTATAAAGGCTATAAGAGGAGAAAAGGAAGTATTCTTTGATGTATATCGTTCTGCAGCACTTTCTGCCGCAGGTATCCTTACATGGTACAGTATTCTTGATAACAGCAAGGAATATATAATTCCCGATTTTAAAGACAAAAAAGCAAGAGACCTCGTAAGAGATGACTACAGAGTTCCCTTTGCAAAGCGTTACGATGAACTTACACTACCTTGCAGGGTAGAACAATAAAAAGGAGATGCAAAAAATGAAACTTACAGTTAAAGAGTTACAGAATAAAATTCTTGGTTGCTGGACAGGCAAAAACATAGGCGGTGCGCTTGGTATCGCTTGCGAAGGTCAGAGAGGACAGTTTGATTTTGATTGGTATATTCAGCCTGATATATATGAAAACACACCTGCAAACGATGACCTTGACCTTCAGCTTGTATGGAT
>JAZLCB010000063.1:0-2890 GCA_045614005.1 Clostridia bacterium | reverse complement strand
CGAGGATACGTTCTACAGACTTATCGAGCTGTTCCATGCTTATTCTGCCGTCTAAAACAGCCTTTTCCATTGCGTCGATATAGTCATCACGAACAAAGAGGATTACATCGTTTCCTGCATTGAAGCACTCAACATATATCTCCTCAGGGTTTCCGAAAGCTGCGGAAAGTCCCTTCATACCCACGGCATCGGTAACGATTACACCATCAAAGCCGAGGTCGTTTCTTAAGATATCTATTATCTTCCTGGATGCCGAAGCAGGTCTTCTTACCTTGGATCTTGCATAGGAATCATCGAGCGCAGGAACTGACTGATGACCTACCATAAAGGACATAACACCTGCATCTATTGCACTCTTCCATACGCCCATGTATTTTTCGTTCCATTCTTCACGAGTGGACTTATCGTTGGATGTACAGAAATGCGAATCACGATAATCTGTGCTACCGCCGGGGAAGTGCTTTGCACATGCTGCAGCACCTGTAGCCTGCATACCCCTTACAAGCTCGGGGAATACATTTTCTACAACTGCGGTATCTTCGCCAAGGCGTCTGGGAGACTGAGCGAAGAAGTTACGCACAAGATCGCCTACAGGGCCAAACGGCCAGTTAACACCCATGGTCTTTACCTCTTTGGCAAAGTAGTATGCTCTCTCAAAGGTGAGTTCCTTGGAGTTTGCCGCACCAAGGGACATATTTGTGGGAATTCTGTGGAATTTGGGGGACATTGCCTTTGCGCCGTGCTCAAAATCGCAGGATACAAAAAGCGGAATTTTGAGCTCATTGGAAGTGTTTGTGAGTATCTTGCCTACTTCCTCGGGAGAGGTTAATATCTCGCCTTTTTCGTCTATCATCCACTGATCAATGTAGTGTCCGCAATAGGGATATGTCTTAAAGTACTCTACATAACTGCCGAATTCGAGCACTCCCTTAGCTACTGCTCGCGGACTGGGAAAACCGGTCTGACCGATTTTTTCTCTTAATGTCATTTCAGAAAGTTTAGGTCTTTTCATGGTGTTTATCTCCTTATATTTATCTGCTTTTCTTTATCGGTTCAAGCCTTACCGGAGTTTTGCCTGTGAATTCAAATTTTCCTAAAATACCATCTACATACGCTCTCATTGTTCCTACATCCGAGGAATAAGCATTTATGTATATATTGGCATTTTCAAAGTAGTTGTAATACACCGAAGGACTGCGGAACGAAGCTACAACGGTCTTTTCCGCCCCGTGTGAAAGCGAGTGGAAAAGTGTGCTGAGGTCCTCGCGCGAATTGTAGAAATCCATTCTGCCCGGAACACAGGCATATACTATGATATCTTCTGTTTCGGAAAGCTCCTGAAGCTGTTCCTTGGTTTTTATAAATTCTATTATGTTTGCGCGTATTCCCTTAGCTTCAAACGCTTCTTTCATGGCTTCGAGATCGTTTAGGAAACCTTTGTCGGGAGAAATATTTATTATAGATACATTTTTAACCTTTTCGGCTTTAAAGGGAATAGCGTTATCTTCGTTTGTTATAAGAGTGAGAGCACTTTTTGCAATATTATAGTTCACATCGTCAAAGTGCTTGTTCTCCTCTTTGGTAAGAGGTTCGCCGGGCTTTATTTCGCCATCGAATAAACCGAGTTTTTCCTTCATATCGAGTATATGCTCCACAGCCTCGTCAAGACGCTCCATGGAAACCTTGCCATCCAGCACGGCTTTTTCCATAACATCCACATAATCGTTGTGTACAAAGAGCACCATGTCGTTGCCTGCGTTGAAGCACTCTACATATATATCTTCATTTTCAAATGATGCGGAAAGCCCCTTCATGCATACTGCATCGGTGGTGATGAGGCCTTTAAATCCAAGGTCTTTTCTTAAAACATCTATCACCTTTTTGGACGATGATGCAGGGCGTACTATATTGCCTCTTGCACAGGAATTATCAAACGCGGGAGCTGCATCATGGAATATCATAAACGACATAACACCCTCGTCTATTGCCGCCTGCCATACCTTGCGGGAACGGTTGTTCCATTCTTCAAGGCTTACATCATTTACTGTAGTGCAGAAGTGACTGTCGCGGTAATCGTGGCCACCGTTTGGAAAGTGCTTTGCACAAGCGGCTATGCCTGCATCCTGTATACCCTTTATCATGGCAGGATATATCTCGGCTGCAATTTCGGCATTCTCACCAAGACGACGCACCGACTGTTCAAAGAAGTTGCCCACAAGGTCGCCCACAGGTCCGAAATGCCAGTTAACACCCATGGTCTTTACTTCTCTTGCAAAGAGATATGCACGCTCATATGCAAGCTCTTTTATATTGGCTGCGCCTACAGACATATTGGTAGGTACGCGGTGGAGAGCATCAAATATCGGCTTTGCACCATACTCAAAATCACAGGTAACAAACATAGGGATTTTGAGTTTATTTGCCGCATCGGCATACATTTTGCCTACTGCCTCGGGAGATGCGGGCTTACTGCCGTCTTTGTCTATTATATTGGCATCAAGATGCACACCGCCAAATGGTATTGCGGTAAGATACTTATCGTATCCGCCGTATTCTACCACACCTGCTCTTATCTGCGCAGGACCGGGCATACCTGTCTGACCAATCTTTTCTCTTAATGTAAGTTCACTAAGCTTAGGTCTGGGCATGTTATCACTCCTACATTCTTTTTTGGTTATTCTATCACCACGGTGGTTAAAGGACAACCCTATATTTTAACGCTTTTTTCTCAAAAATAAGCAATAATATTCAAACTTAAGGTCTTACAAAAAATCTATGTGTTTTTCTATCTTTTAAAATCAAAATTTGCAATACAATTTGAATAGTCATAGAGTGCAAAAAAGCCAAGGGCTTTTTTGCACTCATTTGACATGAAAATGCTTTATTATTC